>MFNZ01000044.1:3338-8683 GCA_001782195.1 Candidatus Levybacteria bacterium RIFCSPHIGHO2_02_FULL_37_13 | reverse complement strand
AAATACTTAGAATTTCGAACGCTTCCTGCAATGGTTCATATTGCGGTTGTTTTAGGATTTCTGTAAGACGTTTGCCTCTTTCTATCTGGTTTAATGTTCCCTGGTCAAGTTCGCTTCCAAATTGGGCAAAGACTGCTAATTCTCTATATTGAGCAAGTTCAAGACGGAGCTTTGACGCAACGGATTTTATGGCAGGTGTTTGCGCTGCGCCTCCGACTCGGGATACGGAATTGCCAACGTTTATAGCCGGTCGTATCCCGACGTTGAATAAATCTGACTGAAGATAAATCTGGCCATCGGTTATAGATATAACATTTGTTGGAATATATGCGGATATATCGCTTGCCTGAGTTTCAATTATTGGCAGAGCAGTGATGGATCCTCCTCCATTTTTTTTATTCATTTTTACCGCGCGTTCTAATAGCCTGCTATGTAAATAAAATATGTCTCCCGAGTAGGCTTCTCTACCGGCCGGCCTTCCCAGGATTAAAGAAATTTGTCTGTATGCCCAAGCATGTTTCGTCAAATCGTCGTATACTATAAGAACGTCCTGGCCTTTTTGCATAAAATATTCGGCAATAGCAGCGCCGGCGTAAGGCGATAGATATTGAAGAGCGGCAGGGTCCGGAGCATTTGCGGCAATAACTATTGTATAATCAAGCGCGTCTTTATCTTTGAGTCTGCCTATAATTTGCGCAACCGTGCTTTGTTTTTGGCCAATCGCAACATAGATACATATAACATTTGACTTTTGACCTTTGACATTTGACCTTTGATTAATAATTGTGTCAATTGCGATTGCTGTTTTGCCAAGACCTCTGTCTCCAATTATTAGCTCTCTTTGCCCACGTCCTATTGGAATCATTGCATCGATTGCCTTAATACCTGTTTTCAGAGGAGTGTTAACAGGTTCGCGTTCCACAACGCCTGCCGCAATCCGTTCAAGAGGCATTTTCTGACCTTTTTTAATTGCAGGTTTTCCATCCAACGGGATTCCGAGAGGATTGATAACCCGGCCCATAAGGTCTTCGCCTGCCAAAATACTAAGCAGATTGCCGGTTCTTTTTGCTTTATCTCCTTCTTTAATACTCTCTCCTTTGTCAAATAATATTATTGAGGCCGTGTCTTCTTCAAGGCCTAATATAACACCGCTTTCTCCATTCCCAAAAATAATTTTTTCTCCCATAAAAGCCAATGATAGCCCTGAGACTACAACTACTCCATCGCTGTTTTTTTCAACAATACCTATATTTTGAATTTTTGGTTCATCTGAAAATTTTGTCAGCCTTTTTTCCAACTGTTGCAGTATAGAATTACTATCAATCATAATCTTCCTCAACAAATTTAATAATACTTTCCAGAGTATTATTTAGATTTATATCAAGTATCATGTCGTCAGCTGTTATTCTTGCGCCCAGCATTAGAGACGGGTCGTTACGGAAATAAATATTTTTATGAGGGAAAGTATCTTTAAACTTTTCTTTAAGTTTCATATTGTTCATAGGCGTATCAATAAATACACTAAGTTTTCTTTCCTGTATTTTAATTGCGCGAATATAAAGCTTGAGATCGTTTCTATTTAGAAGATTGGCAATCCTGTTAACATTTTTTGGATTTAACATGTTGTTGTTATAGCTATATTTTATTAATTGCTTGAGTAGTTTTATAGTCATTTTATGTTATTTTTTTAAGTTTTCCTAAGACATTCTTCATGGCAGCTTGCTGATCGTTTTTGGAAAATAGCGATGGAATCGATTTTCGAATTAAATCAATAGCAAGCATACCTATTTTTTTCTCAAGCCTACTTTCGGCTTCCCTTGTTTCAGTTGCGATCTGTTGCCTGGCTTCCAGGAGGAGCCGGTCAGTCTTTACTTTAGTCAGTTCATCTGCTTTTCTTAATACTTCTGACGCTTCTTTTTTTGCATCTTCTACTAATTTTTTAACTTGATTTTCCGCGTTTCTTAAAATCGTTTTTTCTTCCCGCGTAATTTTCTCGAGCCTCGCGTTTGCTTCCTCAGTAACCTTAAGTCCCTCTGAAATCTTATCCCGACGTTTTTTCAGAGTATCAAGTATTGGTTTGTAGAGAAATTTGCGTAAAATAAATAAAACTATTAAAAAATTTACGATCTGAGCGCCCAACAACATTGGGTCAATCCCGAAATTTTTGATAAGCTCCATAATATACTAGCCTGTGAAGGCCAAAATTAAAGCATAGATTGCAATTGCTTCAGCAAACGCCATTGATAAAAGCATTGCCGGAAGAATTTTGCTGGATGCTTCGGGATTTCTTCCGATTGCTTCCATTGCTTTAGCGCCAATTAATCCAATTGCCAAAGCAGGAAATAATCCTCCAATAGCAATAATTAAACCTCCGCTTACACTAAATTCCATAAACTACTCACCCCCCCTCGCCCGCCTAAGATTGAAGCATGAGCCGTGTACGATTAGTACTGAAAAGGCGAATGCTGAAATCAGGCGGGCTTTACCTCCTTAACTTCATGGTGCGGTGTTGATAAGACCGCCATAAAAGTCATAGTTAACATGCCAAATACCAATGCCTGAACAAGCCCGACTATAACTTCAAGCAATAGAAATGGAACAGGAAAAATAAATGCAAAGATACTACTTGTTGTAAGTAAAACTACTTCTCCCGCGAAGATGTTTCCAAAAAGTCGAAAAGACAAAGAAATTACTTTGGTAATTTCTGAAATAATTTCCAATATTCCTATAAAAAGATTTATTGGATTAAACGAGAAATATCTGCTCAAGTAGTCTTTAATGCCAATCGTTTTAATACTTAACATATGGGTCGCAAACGCAGAAATAAGGGCTAATGCGAGAGTTACATTAAGATCGCTTGTCGCGCCTCTCAAAATCGGGATAAGCTCGCGTTCGTGTTCGTGCTCTTCAAAAAAACCTATGGTTCCAAATCCGGGGATAAGACTGCTCCAATTAGCAACAAGTATAAACAAAAAAAATGTCATAAAATATGGGAAAATTTTTGCTGTTCGATTCGCGGCAATAGATTCTGTTAAGTTATAAAATGCTTCGATAACAGATTCGACAATATTTTGAAACATGCTGGGAATAAGCTTAATTTTTTTTGAGATGGTAATTGCAGCGGAAACTATTATAAAATCAACCAAAAGTGTTGCAAGAAAAGTATTTGGAATTACGATTTTTCCAATATGAATAATTGGTTCGGGTGCAAATGAAGCCATAATAATCTTATTCTTTATTTTATATATTAGAGCCGCACAAGTCAAGAAGAAAATTTATTGACATATTAAAATCTTTTATTCGGTTTTTGTTTGTGCCAATGCATTTATTAAGTCTCTAATATGTAACGGGCGTATCAATGCAATGGGCTGTTTTTGAATCTCGGTGTTATTATTTTTAAGAGCAACATCACCTACTCCAGATAGCATACCTATTGTTACTAAATGACCGTTTTTATTGACAATTACTGGTGATCCACTACTACCAATATTAAATAATCCTCTAGCATACCACCCGTCTGGGTGAGAGAATGCGTTTTCTATGGTTATCACAGAACCTAGCGTATTATGGTCAAGCTCTATGTTCTCCCTTCTAAATTCTTTCGGAAAACCAACAATAAGGGCATAATCTCCTTTTTGCAATAAAACATTATCTTTCCATTGTATTGCTTCGACGGGATTTGTTGTATGGTAGTCTCCTTGAAGTTTTAATACTGCTATGTCTGCGTCTTCTGTGGTTGCAATTGTGAAATTAATAGGTACGAATTTTTCAGTATCCAAGTTAGGTCTCCATAGTATAACCCCTGTGGTTTTTGCGTCTTCTGGAAGTACCACATGTCGATTAGTAACAACGTAATAGGTATTGTTTTCAGATTGCGCCAACCAACCCGTGCCGGCCATACCGATTATTTCCTTTTTTCCTTCAGTCTCTTTTTCGCCCCAAACTTCAATTATGAAAGTAGCTCGTTTGACCGACTCAAACATTTCTTTTGTGAATCCTGCTTCTTCCCGAAAAGAGTTTCGTTGTCCGGTTGCCTCTAGTACTGTAGCGGTTTGTTTTAAAAAGAAAGAAGCGGGGGGTGAGTCTGGTAATTGGCGTGGTGTTGGAGGAGGCGTTGGAGATTTGGTTGGCTCTGGATTTGGAGTAGGTGTTTCGGATGGCTCATATGAACGAGAAATAACAGGTGACTCTGAAGTTGCTGGAAAATTTTGGTCTGGATTTACCTGAACGCAAGATAATACAAAAGGAATAACAGCTCCCGCAAAAGCAACGCGTGCAGCATGCCATTTATTTATCTTTTTCTTTACCAATTTTTCCTTGTTTGGTTGAAGCTTGCTAGCTGCTTCTGAAACTAGAATATCTGTCGCAGGCAAAATATTACCAGTTGGTATTTCGGGTGTTGGTGGTCTAAGCTCGCTTAACATTGAATCGCTCATATTATCATATTTTAACGTTTTTGTAGAATTCTTTTTTAAAATCTTCAAGAAATACTCTTACTTTTTTATCTATGTTTGGGATTTTAACTTTTGCTATAATAAATATATCCTCGGGACTATTTGCATTTTTTACATCCTTTTCAGACAATAACTCAGAAATACGAATAATAAGGTATTGAGATATCTTGTCTAGGAGTTTTTGAGAGACTTCGTTTTTTTCTTCGGCTTTAAGATTAGTAATGCCTAGAAATGATAGGGGATCAAAACCTAAAAGCTGCGTCATAATTAATATAGTATCATATCTTTATAGCTTCCAGGGGCAATCAAATTATAAATAACCCAAATTTAAATCAAGAAGAAATTTTATTTTAGCAGCCCTAAGTTTTTTGCGTTTAATTCTGATACCACTTTCTTGCCTGTTCTTTTTTCAATCTTTCGCCTTGCAGAACCGGAAATGATCCTCCTTGTTTGGCAACTTTTCTATTTTCCCCAAAAATTTTAGGCTCTACCTTTTTAGATATTTCTGTAGTTGAGGCTTCAGCCAGCATATTTAAAACAAGTTCCAAGTTGGTCATGTTATCTCGCAAGTTTTCCTTCTTTAATCCTTTATATCTTTTGTAGTCTTTGGTTTTCAAACCAGCCCAGGCAAAAGTGATATCATCAGTTAGCGTAGAAAATTCATTATTTGCTTTAACTCCTCTATTTTCCCATTCATCAGCAAGCTCCTTCCTAATCTCAATACTTTTTAATCTTTGATTAACCCAATTTTGAGAATAACCTCGTTTTAGATAAAATCTCATAGCTCTTTGAATAGCCTTTTCCGGATCTTCAGATTCCTCAACACGTTCATATCCAACTCTGGCAAGCCATAACTTAAATGGTTCAGCATTAGGAGAAGGAATAGACTGG
>MFNZ01000044.1:0-3284 GCA_001782195.1 Candidatus Levybacteria bacterium RIFCSPHIGHO2_02_FULL_37_13 | reverse complement strand
GCCATAACTTAAATGGTTCAGCATTAGGAGAAGGAATAGACTGGATAATCCTAAACATAGTTTCAGTGTCGGCTACATCTGTAAGGTAATATTTTCCATCAGAGGCTTGCATTTTCAGTTGTCCGATTTTTTCGGACAACTGGCTTCCCTCTACTTTGAGTTTTCTTTTTAAATCATCCCAATATTTCCTAGGTCTTGGAGTGTGTGCTAGAACTTCCACCACGTCAACCACTGAAAAATACCACTTTTCTTTTTCTTCATCCCAATGTCTCCTGATTTTGGTTCCCTTAAAAATTGCAATTTTGGTTGATTTTACCATGCAAATATTTTGTATCAGTTTTTGTACTAATTTGCAAGAAAAAATGCGAGTCAAGAAGAAAATTTCGAATTCGAGTAAGTAGCGAATTTATTATTTGTCCTTAGTGAATATTTGACATCCAACTCCTCCTGGAATTAGCGCATAAGCATCTGAAGTAATTTTGATGTGTCCTCGGCCTTGGGCAACTAATTTATCTAGTTCAACGTTGCAGTTATTTATAAAAGCAGGGCCTCCGTTGTAGCCGTACTTAACAGGGTTTGGTACTAAATTAGTATCAGCGAGAAAACTGCCTATTTCTTCTCCAGCATATTGTCGGGCAATAGCATCAATATTGATATATCCTTTTGACGCCATATCATCCCACCATTCTCGAACAGACACGGTTTCATTCGGAGCCCACTCTCGTGTCCATTTTTCTTCTTCCGGCTTAGGGGTTGGAGTCTCTGTAGCTTTAATATTTGTGTTTGGAGGTTTTATTGGCACTTGTGTTGTATCTGGTCTCCGTGTTGGTGTTTCTGTTGATACGATTCTGTCTGGTTGTGCTGTGTTACTTGAAGGAGTATTTGCAGTAGCAACTAATCTTCCTTTACTATTTTCTATCTTAATATCTTCAGCCTTCAAAGCAAAACGACCAGGAGCAATGTTACCTCTCTTTATACCTAGACCTACTTTTCCAGATGCGAATCTTTCAGCAGGATTTATCAAATGACTACCAGCCTTATCGGTATATGTAAATGATTCATTTGGTAGTGATAAATTTACCCCCAAAACTCCGTTATTGACTCTAACGCAGTTTAGTGTGGTTTTATTTGCGATTTTTTTATCAGCATCACTTATGCTAAATTTAGCGCTACTTTGGAATGCTCTAAGAGAAGATGCTATGTTTTGCGTAGCGTCTTCGTTTGTAGGATATATTCCCATATTATATTTATGATTTTTGATATCAAATAAGTCTGACAATGATAGGCTGCATTGACTAATCCCAATACCTACTTCACTTTTGAGTTTAAACGATACAGACAATGTATCACCTTCAGGTATCAATGGCGATTTACCATTTACGATTCCTTCAGGAAATAGAAATTTTATGGTTTCACCGGGGGATTGACTTGCAGGATCTGATTCGACAGAACTGCCAATTGAGATAACTTTCGGCTGTTGTACGTCGACTTTAGGAGTGGGAGGAATTTCTGTAGCATGAACAATTGGAGTTGCAGTTGCAGTTACTTCTGGGGTAGAAGTGGATTTAGGAAGATCTTTTATGGGAGTAACTACAGGCGTAGGAGATACTTCTTGTGAACGTGAGAATGGGTTTGGAATATTTCCACATCCAACAGATAAAGCAAAGGGAATGGCAGAAGCTGTTATGAGCGCTGGACGAGCAAATTTTTTTACAGCTTCCATTGCATCCTTTGAAAGTTTTGCAAAACTATTGAAAGCAGTAATATCTCCTGCTGCCAAAAGATTAGTAGCCGGTGCTTCTGGATTTGGTCGTGGGCTAAATTCACTTGTCATTGCGTCGTTCATATTATCATATTTTAAGGTTTTTGTGAAATTCTTTTTTAAAATCGTCTAAGATGAACGGTACTTTTTTATCAAGGTCAGATATCTTAACTTTTGCCAGAGAAAATATATCCTCGGGATTTTTTGCCTGCTTTACGTCCTCTTCCGGTAATAATTCAGAAATACGAATTAAAAGATATTGGGAGATTTTGTCTAAAAGACTTTTAGAAACAGACTCTTTCTCTTCACCTTTGAGATTTGTAATATCTAGGAATTTTAAAGGATCAAAGCCTAAAAATTTATTTATATTTTAATCTCCTTTAAATAGTATTTTTATTGCGCTTCAAGCAGAAATGGTTCGTGTTTTTTAATCTTATTGTTAGACTTTAAATATTCTGCAATATTTAATTCTTTAGGAAAGAGACCAATTATTTCAAGGCTGATCGGCCGACCGTGCTTATCCTTGACAATAACATCGTTGCTGTACGGTGAGCTTACTTCTTCAGAGGAAGATGCTTTTTTAGGATCATCCCACCAAATATTAAGAGTGTTTGCTACAGGATCAAGATAAAGCTTTACTATTCTTTTTGTTGTCTTAGCCATACAAGTTTACCTTTCTTTGTATACTTTTTTGTTTGGTAAACGGTAACCAAAAATCCATCACTGTTTAAAACTTTAACCGCAACAATAAGTATATCATATTCTGTAACCTTTTTGGAAAAAAGAAGAACAGTTTCGTCTGTTACGCTTCTTCTCACCTCATCAGGAATTTTTAAAGTTTTCTTTACTTCAATAATACCAAAGCGTAATTCTTGGTGTTTAAGCGTTTTAATCTTTAGCCAATAGTCTTTAGTTGTACGAATTTTCCTACCAAAAACATCTCTGACCTCAAATAGAAGTTCTTGTCTGACAATTTTAGATTTCATGAATTTGTTTTGCTGACTCTGGATATTTTTTCAGCGATTATGGTTGGCTTGTCGTTTTTGGTGTCCAAATGGCCTTCTATTATAATGACTGTGTCTTTAATTAGCAGGCTTCTGTGTTGATCGAATATTTTTGGAAATACAACACATTCAATAGAAACCCCATTTTCATTGGCAACAAGAAGAAATGCCATTTCGTTATTGTTTTTCTTTGTAAATATTTTTCTTGCGGATTCAATGATTCCTCCGACTTTTACTTTTGTGCCTTCTTTTTCTTCTTCCAAAAGCTCAATTTCGTGAGAAATAATAGATTTAAGATAAATTAGATTACTTAGCTGAGGATGGGAAGTCAGATACAACCCGAGGAATTCTTTCTCGAAAGCAAGCTTTTCAGTTGAAGTAAAGTCAGAAACACTATTGGAGGAGGATTTTACAGTTGAAGTTGTAGGTTCCGAGTTTCCAAAAAGGCTTGTTTGGCCTGCATCATTTTGTTTTTTTTGTTTGTGAATAATGGCAACTATTTCGGGGAAAGAGATTAA
>MFNZ01000043.1 GCA_001782195.1 Candidatus Levybacteria bacterium RIFCSPHIGHO2_02_FULL_37_13 | reverse complement strand
TTAAAATAATCTTATCAAACCTAAATCCATCTTCTCTCATCCAGACATTGATAACATGATCGCCTGGGGTAATGTTCAGAGTTGCAGGATTGCCATCCATGGTATTTTTGTGCCAAGTCCAGTTGTTTGAACTAAATGAATTAATCCTATCGGATGTTGATATCTCTTTACCATCCAAACCAACATGGACAGAATCACTAGACCCATTGGTAGAATATCCTCTTACCCAGACATGATAAGTCCCTGCAGTAGTAAAACTGACATTAAACCCTAGCATGGGTGAATTAACTGCATAAGCTGTATTGTGATTAATTCCCACATCAGGTTCTGCTCTCATGAATTTTGAACCGGAAGCACCAGCAATATCACTTCTTAAAACCCAATTGCTGGATGTAGCTTTATTTACGTGAAAGTTTTCAGCTTCAACAGTAACTGTTCCTGATCCTTCCTTGTAAAGTGTGCATGCAACTGGTAAGGTTGGTGTTGGAGTGGGAGTAACAACAGGAGTAGACGTAGGAGTTAAGATTGGGGTTGAAGTAACACCAGGAGCTAAAAACCAGGAAGATGTGTGCGGAGAAGTTAAAAAGAAGTTAAGAAGCATATTGGCCACCTTTTGCACACCCGAAGCGCGTGGGTGTGTCATGTCCGACGCATAATCACTTGTCAGCCAAACTAATCCGTCGCTTCGAGGATTATTGTCATCAGCCCACAAATACGGAGCCCATGCAATCCACGGAGCAATGTTGGTATTGTAGTTGAGATCACCGGCTCTTGAATCAATTGTTCCCGTACGCATCTGGTTGATTTGCGATTCAATAAGCCATTTTACCGAAAAACCGGATTCATAGGCATAGGGTTCCGGGTTTAGTGTGGACGTCGCGTAACCGGCATAGATCCTGCTTGAAATGAATACTTGCTGAAGATTAGGATAGCGAACACGAAGAGTTCGAATAATATTCCCCAAATGCGTTTCCAGCCTATAGGCGTCAGCATCAACAGCTGGCAGACTTATCGTTGGATTCTTATCAGCCTGTTTTAACCATATTGCCTGTACCTGTTTCTCGCTCGCACCAAGAGCTGTCAAGCTATTGGCTACATTTGAATAGTTTGTTGAGCTTGGAGAAGTCCATGCTACCGCATCCTGTCCTCCTCTGGCGCCATTTACCATAATAAGCGTCCCTTTGTTAACTCTAGAATCAACAGAAGCCTTGCTCATAAAAGATTCTGAAGAGCAGGTAGTTGCAGAGTCACTGTATTTGCACCATTCGTTCCTGGTATTGGACATTCCAACAGATAAAAGAACAATCTTTCCTGTTGGGCTTGGAGTGCCATTTGTATCTAGCGGCTGCACTTTGGATGAGAACGATAGCCCTGCGCTGTTGTGATCCACAGGTATTGCATTGTTCAACTCGGGATATAATCCGCCAGAAAAACCAAGATACGTCTGATTACCCATATCTATTAATGGTATTTTTGAGGATGATACTCCCGGGGTAGGGCTTGGAGTGGGTGTAGAGGTTACGGATCCCCCACCGGCTGCCTTTAGTTCTGCCGCTATAACCATCCAATGAACTGAGCTACTCCAACTCATGTCTACAAGTTGGGCAAAGTTATCTCGAAACTCAGCTTGAACACACACAGTTATACAAGGATTTCCTCCAACGAGGCTGTAGCCTGCTCCGGGAAACACTGACGAGCTCGGACCCATTGCAAATCCTCCTGCTACTGCGCTCCCAGAATTGACGGGTGATGAAAGAGTAACGCTTCCGGATAACGAGCGGCTTCCACCTGCATTCTGATAGTTTCTGGATGCGAATTGGGCTATTGCTCCGGATCCATTCGTTCCAGAAGTATCAACGTTGCCATATTCTACCAAAGACCATACTATTTCATTTGCCCTATCTTTAGAGCTTGTTGGCGCGGGTGAAGTAATAGTTATTACATCATTAGTATCTACTGAAGTCATAGAGCGATATAAAGTAAGCCTTCTAAGTCCCGGAGTGTTAGTTGCAATTTGCGTCCATGTACGATTGGGGTTAGAAAGAGTAGCTGTGCCCGCAGTGCCATTCCCCTGGACAACCCACATTAATGCTAACTTATTAGCTCCTATTGTTACTGCCGAAGTAGTGGCTACAGCAGTGTTTGCTATTTGCCCTGATGGCGGATTATAACTGCCTGTTGTCAGAGAAACAGCTGTTATAGAAATTGTAACTTGACCTCTTGAGATAAATACTTGTCTGTTGGTAACAATAAATGGCGTCGAAATAACAAATAAGCTAACCGAAATAACCATTAATTTCGTGAACTTATCTAAGCCTTTAAGTTGTTGCCATGTTTTTTTAATGAGGTTCAGTGTCGGGGATTTTTCAATTGGCTCAATTGATAGAATATTCGCCACATCCTTATATTAAGGGGGTATTTTATACCTTGTCAATAGCCAAATAATTCTCAGGTCTTTTTTTCATAAAGTGTTTCTGATTGGGGTAACTTCGACCAATCAACTCCTCCGTGTTTACGGTAAGCATCATCCAGAACTTTGGCAATTTGTTCAGCAATAATAGGCCAGGCGAATCTTTCTCGAACATAAATTGATGCGAGCCATCCCATGTTCTCTTTGATCACTTTTGGCCAACTTAAAACGTCCAGCGTTTTTTGGGCTATATCCTCAGAATTTCTTGGCTCTGTCAACAAAGCAAACGGTTTGCCGCCACCTGCTGCCTCGTCATATCCGGGGATGTTGCTCAAAACCACAGGCGTTCCAACGCTTAAAGGCTCAACAACGACTCTGCCAAATCCCTCTCCACCAAGAGCAGGACAAATACAAACATCCGCAGTTCTTAAAGCCTTAACATAATCGGACCGACTAAGTCTTCCAACAAACATAACATCATCAGACAAATCTAATTCTGCAACCAAATCTTCAAAACGTTCTCTTTCTGGACCATCTCCTGCGATTATTAATTTTGTATTAGGTCTTTCCCTTCTTATAATAGTATATGCATTTATCGCGTGCTCTATCCCTTTTCTGGGCTCGTGCCTTCCAACAGCGCACAAGATTATATCTTTACCATCTTTTTTCCAATCCTCAATTATTGGCCCTTCCATTGTAAGCTCATCCGTGTTTATTCCATTATGAATTATTTCATATTCCGCGCCATCGTTAAGGCGTTTTTTAAAGGCCTGGGCTGTTGCACAAGATATAGCTATTCTACGATCTATGTTTTCAAATATTGTAGTTCTCATACTAGCTGTAACTCCACCACTTGGAATCCCGTACCAAGTAAACTCGGGCCGTCTTATTAACTTTCCAAATTCTAAAAGAGAACGATATAATTTCTCCGTTTTCTCCGCGTAAACCCCAGCATGGTGTCTGGACACTATTGCCGATATTGGCCTACCGTCTTCTCTTCTTGGCATTCCCGATATGAGCCCATGCGCCAAAAAACCAAAACTTGCGGTAGGTTCTTCAAGAAATAAAAAATGAGGCTTTATCTCCTTAATCAACCTTTTTGCTCCTCTTTTATCAAAGGGCACGGCAATTGGAAGACTCGTGCCCGTAATCTTGGTCAAGCCGGGAAAACTAATTGTTTTGCCCAAATTATAATCCGCAACGTTATTGCTATTATCACCAACCTCCGGGGCTACAGAAATTATCTTGAATCCTTTACTTTCTAAGTAAGGTTTTCCTTCCTGAAAGAGATCGTTTACTCCATTTGAGCTTTTGTTTCTATCCAATATTCCATACGGAACGCCCCACAAAATAACCCCGTCTCCTGATGTTCTTCTTTCTTTCATAATTTCAAAACAAATTATATCATTTAAAGATCCAAAGACCAATGTCTTGACTATGTAACGTGAACTTTGTAAAATCCAAAGCTATGGAAAGGGAAAAAAGCTTTGCAAAAACAATCCAACTTGTAGAAGCTGCCATGAGTCAAGACGCGCATTCATCAATTGATCAGCTTGATCTAGATGCAACGCTCACTTACCTTTTAGCTCCAAGCGGAATAGGCCTTGAGGAAACAGGAACAATCTTTTGCCGTAGCAAAGAATGGACAAGATTAGCCAGGGATCGGACGATTAAAGCTCTTCATAACAATACTTCTTCAGAAACACAGGCTGCACTCCCTATTAACGAACTTTCATTTAACAAACCAATTATTCGGAAAACAAAAGAGAAGGTAGTTTTTTCTAATAATCAAACGGAAAGTAGCCCTTTGGCTGTTCATGAAAAACATAAGAAACTCATTGAAGACCTTAAAAAAGCCAAAACGGATAAAGAAAAGCAAAGGCTTCTTAATCTTGTAACGCGTGGATTATATCGAAAATATGCGCAAGGAGATAACCCTCTTTTTGTACCGGTGAGAAAATTGGTCGAAGAAATTGGATTCCATCATCGAAAAATGCAGGATCTTGTACTTTTTAGAGAAACTATTAAATCTGCTGGCGTTCCAATGGGCAAGATTGTCTATAAATCTAAAAATGGTCAAAAAACTTTCCGATACTACTATATTGTAGTAAATTACGATATCGAAAATAATGACAAAGATAGAGCAACTCAAGCCGTATACAAAAACGAAGATTTGAAACGGTTTCTAAGCCACCCTGTTTCTCAGGTTGCAGGTCCCGCGCAAGAACACTTACCCTCTACAAGTCTTATGCGAAACAAAGAAAAGTTCAAGTCAATCCATGAACTTCTTTCCGAACTAAATTTAAGACAAATGCCAATCAAAAAACAATTGGCTATGCTTCTTGCAGATCCCCGCCTTATTCCTGTACCAATCTTTCGTCATGAAAATGCTTATAGATATTCTGCAGATAGGCATAATGAGTTAAAACAATTCGCGTTTAATTTTTTAAAATCAAAAACCGTAAAATAGCTGTTGACTAAATTACAATCTTTTGCTAAACTATAAATAATCTTAAGACCGTGAGTGCCGATTTAATCGGGTAAATCTTACCGAGGAGAAACATGGAACAAAAAAAAGTAAGCCCAAGTCGGGCTAAAAAAGAGAAAATTGTAGCGAAGCTTTCCGAAAAGGCGAAACTTGCCAAAGGATTTGTTTTTACTAATTATCAGGGATTATCCCACGTTCAACTTGAGAAACTAAAAAAAGCACTCAAGCCTCTAAATGCCGAATTAGCTATAACTAAAAACACTTTACTTCTTCGCTCCCTTGAGGGTTCAGAGTTTAAAACTCAGATTTCAGAATTACAAGGTCCTACTGCTACTCTTTTTATGTATGAAGATATTGTAACCCCTTTAAAAGCGCTTGCCAAAACCATTAAAGAATTAACGCTACCCACTATTAAACTGGCAATCATAGAAGATAAGATTTTGACTTCTGATGATGTAATAAAGATATCGGCATTGCCTTCACGCGAAATTCTTGTTGCTCAATTTATCGGAATGATGAAGTTACCTATTTATAAATTACAAAGAACACTGAGTTGGAATATGCAAAAGTTTGTAATGACTTTAAAGGCAATAGAAACGAAGAAAGCTTGACGATAGAAGATAGAAAGTAGAAGATGGTATTTTGAGGATAGAAAATAGAAGATAGATTTTTTCATCTACCTTCCAACTTCAACCTTCAAATATCTACCTTCAATCCTCTACCATCTACCGTCTATATTAAAAGGGGGTGAAATCATAATGGCAAAATTATCAAAAGACGATATTATAAAAGCAATCGAGGAAATGTCTGTTTTGGAATTATCCGAAGTTACAAAGGCTTTGGAGGAAAAATTCGGAGTTTCTGCATCAATGATGGTCGCGTCAAACGCGACTGCGGCAGCTCCAGAAGGAAGCGCAGAGCCGAAGGAGGAACAAACAGTATTTAATGTAGTTGTTGCAAATTCCGGAGCAAACAAAATTGCGGTCATTAAGGCTTTACGAGAATTAGTCCCGACTTTGGGATTGAAAGAAGCAAAAGATTTAGTTGACGCGGCTCCAAAAGAAGTAATGACTCAAGTAAACAAAAAAACAGCCGAAGAAGCGAAGACAAAGTTGACCACTGCTGGCGCTGCGGTAGAGTTAAAATAAAATCTGTATCAAGTATCTAGTATTAAGTATTATCTATAAAGAAGTACGAGGTATAAACTACCAGATATTGGTGTTAATCCCCTACTTAATACTTGCTACATGCTAGATAATACCGTTTTCCCCTATTGACTTTTTTGTTACACTTTGTTATTTTAAGACTGTTATAATTATTATAACGATTATAATGATTATAAATGTTATATTCGAAAGCCTATGACTGATCAAGCTCTATCAATCGCTACCCTTCCAGATCTACTTACTGTTCGAGAAGTTGCCCAAATTCTTCGCGTCTCCCCTCTTACTATAAAAAGATGGGGCAAAAGAGGAAAGCTTCCTGCAATAAGAATTAACTCAAGAGGCGACCGCAGGTACAAAAAAGAGGCTGTTCTTTGGCTTTTGGGAATTCAACAGAAAGTAGAGTAAACCTAATTAATCACCCACCAATCTACTTTAACATCTTCGGATAAAGATTCTTTAAGCGTAATAGTAAAAGTATTTTCGTCTTTTTGATCTGTACCAACTGCAATAGGCTTGTTTGGCGTAGCAAAGATATGCGACTTAGATGTAAGAGATGTAGTTTTTACTTCAGCCTCTGTTTCTCCGGCTTTTATAATAATATCTCCTACGCTTTTACTGCCAGAATCTGATTCGTCAATATTAACTTTCTTTGCTGTTATTTCGCCTTTTGTAACAATATTTCCTTTTGTATCTATGGTTACTTTTCCGTTTAAGATATCTATTCCTCCAAGACCTAAACTCTGAAGTTTTAAGTCTCCGGCGATTGTATATATTTCTCCATCGATTCCATGAATAGCTAATAATCCCGAATTTATATTGCCGGTAACTCCAAGATCATTAACTGTTGTTCTTCCCAATACCATTAGCTCACCGGAAATAGTAGCATCTTTTATGTCAAGACTATCTAAATCTAATATGTTATTTGAGATTGCTTCGCTACCGCTCGCAATGACAGAAAAGAGAATTGCAGCAGTTGAGGCCTCAAACTTTGTTTCCAAAAGACTAACCCTATTGGAAAGATCGTTGACAGTAGAAGATAGAAGATCGAGGGTAGTATTTTGAGGCTGGAGGATAGAGGATTGAGTCGAGCTTCCACCTTCTAACTTCAAAAGTCTATCTTCCATAGTCAACATTCTATTGTCTGCTAACGCAGTACTTAGGTCTCCGCTTGCGGTAATATAAACAGACGGGTCGTACCAAGAAAGATTTACAAACACCATTATCTTTCCTACGCCATCACCACTAAAACTTTCAAGCGCTTTTCCAATAACCTGTCCAGCTTTAGTTGCTTTCATTCCAACTCCCGGACTATTGGATGCTGTTATATAATCTCCAACCTCTATTGGACCATTTTCATTTGAAACAAATGTGGGTACTCGGCCGTTCAGCGCAACCGGCATAGGATTATCTTTCTCATCTATAAGTTTTCCTGTCAGAGTAAAATCACTATAGTTATTCGATACAATTCCTATTAATTTCTGCTTGTCACTTTCGACTGCTTTTTTTAGCTTGACAAATCTATACGCATTCTTTTCAAGTTCGTTGGTTGTTGTAGTAATATATTCATCTCCTGCTGAAACAATATGGCCGTATGTTGTTCCATTTTCAACTGCATACATCTCCGCGTAATCCGCACCAGCTCCTGTTGTGCAGTCTGTCATTGTTACATCTGCAGTGGCGTCTTCGACGCCGTCTTTACAGACTGCTTCATCGCTTGCTGCTGTGCTGAGATCTTGTTGAATTTGTCCCTCAACATCTAGCTCTTCACTAGGCACGTCACCTGCAGACGTACTAATACCAAATTCTCCCGAATCGGTAAATACAAAAAAACCAGTACCGGCATCTGAACCAGTCACTGTTAGCTCAAGATCATCATTAAGACTGGCAGTATCATCTTGCAAAAACAAAGCATTGACACTACTGGTTTGTCCGACTCTCAAACCGCCAGCAGTCACTGATGTCTGTATTATATCTAAATCTACTCCCGGCGTAGATGTCCCAATGCCGACAATCGCATTTATAAAATTTATCTCATCAGTTGCTAAGTTGTCAAACTCAATGTAGCCACCTCCGACAGCATCTAGGCCAATGAGCGCTCCATCATCAACATTGATTGCCAAATCCCACCCTGTTCCAATTTCAATTGCAGATTCTGGTACTGCCGCGGTGCCTGTGATTGCAGCAATATTTATACCTGCCAACTGGTCTGTAGCATCAGCGTTGCTGTTGGTATTGGCATTTATGTTCAAACCAATAAGGTTTTGGGCTGTTACGCCAACACCAAAAGTTGGAGTAATCTCGAGCCCGATGGGATTAGTGGCAGTACTCGCAGGAGAAACATTGATGTCAAGGGATGTGGTAGCAATGGTTGACGCTATGGTCGTGGCAGCGTCTATGGTCATGGCGTCTGACATATCATCCCAATCTATACAATCCCCGCAGTTAAGAGTAGTGGTTGATGCCATCCCCAATGTAGCGGCAGTAGTAAAGGTGGCTAAGGAGGAGGCGGTAATAGTGGTTGTTCCGGAAAGAGTAAGTATGGTAGGATTCATAGAGATTGTTCCATCTACATTGTTGTCTATTGTTTCTCCATTCTGAAGTTCAATATCTGTTGTAATATCTGTGGTATTCAAGTACAAACCCCTTGTAATTGAACCAGCAGTTGCCGCAGTTGAGTTAATTCTTATGGCACTACCAACCGCAGCAACTTGATTTTCTTGATTTTCAAAACAAAAACCACATACAACTAAATTTGATCCGGCAATAGTTACAGCTGTTGCTTTTTGAAAAATCTCCAGGCCAAACATATCAGCATCCGCGTCATTCTGCGTGAGATTAATCATTAAGCCTGTTTGATTTACTCCAGCAGTAACACCTGTATTGGTTATAAGATCAATATTAGCGGCGATAACAGCAGCATTACCTCCGTTAACATTAAGATCAAATACTCCGCCTGTTGTAGTGTTTGCAGTAGTTGAGGCGTCAATACCAATAGTTCCTGCTGCCGGAAAGACAACATCTACAGTTGAGTCATCATCAAATGTCCAGTAAGCTGTTGCAACATCTCTTATTTCTAAAACTCCTGTGGTTGTTAAATCTATACTTAAATTGTTGCCACCTAGATCTATGTCTGTTGCGGCATCAACAGTCATTGTGTCCTTCATGTCATCGAAATCAATACAGTCTGTACAGTTAAGAGTAGTTGTTGATGCCATGCCAAGAGTAGCAGCAGTAGTAAAGGTAGCTAAGGAAGAGGCAGTAATGGTGGTTGTGCCTGATAGAACAAGATCAACAGTATTTGCAGTCAGTGTGCTTCCGGCTCCTCCATTCAAAGGACTAATTGCAATATTCCCCGTTGTTTCTCCTCCTATGGTTAGAGTTTGATTTTTGACTGATTGAATAGTTGAGTCAGAACCAAGAACAAGCGCTGATGCAGCTACATTTTGGGCAGAGATTGATGCTGTTGGAGTACCACTATTGACATTTAAGACTGCGAATTTGGCAGAAGTTGATGCATTACTACCTACTAAGAGATCTAAAGTATCATTTACCGGAGATATTGCACCTCCCGCTATTCTCCAGAAATTAGTAGCGCCTACTCCTGCAACTGATTGCCAGGAGAGGGTTCCCGATCCATCTGTTGTTAATACATAGTTTGTAGTTTGACCGCTGGTTGGCCATGTGTAGGTTTGATTGCCTAATGTTGTTGTTCCGTCTACTTCTAATTCGTCTTGGATATATAGATCTCCTACTCCATCTCCAACGCTTGATCCTGAGGTATCGGAAGCAAAGAAGTTGTAGGCTTGGGCGGCTGCGCCTCCGGCATTTAAGGCATCTGACAGGAGGATGTTTGATCCTGCAGCATCAAGCGTCAGATCACTGCTGCCTCCTGAAGTTATTAAACCGGCTGCTACAAAGTCTAAAGAGTTAATGTCGAAAACTGATCCTTCAACCGTAACATTTCCCGCATCTCCATCATCGTTAATAGTTATTGATCCTGTTGCTGCCGCCACATCAAATTCTGTAAAGTCTATTGCTGTTGCTGCGCCTGTTATTAAGGTTAGAGATGTTCCTGTAATAGTGGTTGTTCCCGATAGCGTAAGCGTTGTAGGATTCATAGAGATTGTTCCGTCTACGTTGTTGTCTATTGTTTCTCCGTTCTGAAGTTCAATATCTGTTGTAATATCTGTTGTGTCAAAGTCCAGACCTGTTGTAATAGATCCGCCGGTTGCCGCAGTTGAGGTAATTCTTATAGCGTCAGAAACAGCAGCGGCTTGATTTTCCTGATTTTCAAGACAAATGAAACACTCAACCAAATCTGTTCCGGCAATAGTTACAGCTGTTGCTGCTTGGGTAATCTTTAGGCCAAACATATCAGCGTCTGCGTCATTCTGAGTAAGATTTATATTTAGAGCTATTTCATCTACTGCTGCTGTTATACCCGTATTTGCGATAAAGTCAATATTTTGGGCAATAACTGCGGCATCGCCTGCGTTAACATTTAGATCAAATACTCCGCCTGTTGTTGTATTTGCTGTTGTTGAAGCGTCAATACCAATAGTTCCCGCTGCCGGAAAGACAACATCTACTGTTGAGTCATCATCAAATGTCCAGTAAGCTGTTGCAACATCACGGATGGAAAGAACTCCTGTAGTTGTTAAGTCAACATAAAGATCATTGCCTCCTAAATTAATGTCTGTCGCGGCATCCAAAGTTGGAGAATCAGAGATATCATCGAGATCAATACAGTCTGTACAGTTAAGGGTAGTAATTGAAGTAGCAGATATTGTTGTACCGGTTGTAATCGTCAGATCATCATCAATAGTCAGAGCGGAATCGGTATCAGAGATCGCACCGGAGAGGGAGAGTGTGCCTATGCCTGAAATATTATTAGAATCGTCAATAATAACGCCGCTGTTTTGAATGAGCTTGCCGGTTGTGCTGTCAAAACGAACTACGGCATTATCTGTTGAGCTACCGGGACCAATAACATCGCCTGTACCACCGACCCCTGCACAGTTACCGCTAGTTAAACAGACATCGCCGGTTGCATTAGGGAATGTCCATGTTTTGTCACTAACAGTTAACTCTGCGGTTGTAATAATACCATTAAATGTATTGGTATTGGTTGTAGCTTGAGGTCTAATTGAAATCGTGTCAGAGTTGGTTACATTTGCGGTAAATTTATAATCGCCGTCCGTATCATTATCAATCTTCTCACCATTCGTGAATGTGATATCTCCGCCGGATCCTGTAAATGTTAACCCTGTTGTTCCTCCGATTGTAAGATTAGACGATATAGTTGTCGCGTCAGAAAGAGTAATCGACGACGATCCTG
>MFNZ01000042.1 GCA_001782195.1 Candidatus Levybacteria bacterium RIFCSPHIGHO2_02_FULL_37_13 | reverse complement strand
AGGTTTTAGGGATAGATGATTTTAAGAAATCAATCAAAAGCTTAAAAGTCGGACAAAAAATTGATGCGATTATTTCCAATATTTCATCATTTGGAATATTTTTATTGATACAGCAAAAAGATATAGGGCCTGTTGAGGGTTTTATTCATTTGTCGGAAGTTTCATGGGAGAATATTGCTAGCATTTCAGATAATTTTAAGATTTCACAAAAAATTGAGGCAGAGATAATCGGATTCGAAGAGGATTCAAGAAGAGTGCTCCTTTCAATAAAGAGATTAACGCCTAATCCATTGGAAGCAAAACTTAAAGAATATACATCAGACAAAAGAATAAAAGGCGAGGTAGTTAAGGTTATTGCAACAGGGGTTTTATTGGATTTAGGTGAAGGAATTATAGGGATTATAAAAAAAGAAAAAATTCCACCGAATGTGACCTACAAAGAAGGGCAAGTGGTTGATGCTATAGTATCTAAAATCGACACAAAAAGGCATAGGGTTATTTTGTCGCCTGTTCTTTTGGAAAAACCGATAGGATATAGATAATACTTGACGATAGAAGGTGGAAAGTAGAAGATAGTAATTTGAAGATGGAAGGTAGAAATTCGATCCATCCTCCATCTTCTACCTTCAAATATCTACAATCTATCTTCTATCATCTACCGTCTATTATGAAATCTTCGATTTCATTCGTTTGTCAGGAATGCGGATATGATTCTCCTTCGTGGTTAGGTAAATGTCCTGAATGCGGAACATGGAATTCACTTCGTGAATTCAAAACTCAAAAGTCCCTACACAGTCAAGGTTTAGCAGGGCGGGCAAATCTCAAAACTTTTGAATCTACGGAAAATGTAAAGCCTAGAACATTGGGTGAGATAAAATCATCAGAGAAAGAAAGACTATCAACCGGATTTTCAGAAATGGATGGGGTATTGGGTGGAGGAATAGTTGCGGGTTCGGTAATACTTCTTGCAGGTGATCCGGGGATTGGCAAATCGACTTTGTTGTTACAGGTTGGCCTAACGCTTGCGCAAACAAATTCTAACGTATTGTACGTAAGCGGAGAAGAATCAGTTGAGCAGATAAAACTAAGAGCTTTGCGTATAATGGAACATCCTAAACAAAAGGAACAATTTAAACTTTTGTCTATAAATGATGCCGATACTATTGTTGAAGTTGTCCAAGATGCAAAGCCATCGCTTTTGATAATTGATTCAATTCAGACTATGGAGTCAAGAGCTGTTGGGGGTATGGCCGGGTCCATCGCCCAAATTAGATATGCAACAGCTTTATTTACACGATTAGCAAAGACTTTATCTATTCCAACTATTCTTGTCGGACATGTAACAAAAGAGGGAATGGTAGCAGGGCCTATGATTCTGTCCCATATGGTTGACGCAGTATTGTTTTTTGAAGGAGAAAAGACGACAAATACAAGAATTTTGCGAAGTTTCAAAAATAGATTCGGGCCGGTTGATGAGGTAGGGATCTTTAGCATGGAAGAAAAGGGAATAATAGAGATCAAAAACCCCCAACATTTCTTAAGAGAGTATTCAAGTAAAACTTCCGGGTCTGTTTTGGCATCAACCCTTGAAGGAACCAGAGCATTTTTAGTTGAGATTCAGGGTCTGGTTGTATCTTCAAAATTACCCATTCCAAGACGCGTTGTGTCAGGGATAGACGGTAAAAGGCTTGAGTTATTGCTTGCTGTGCTGCAGAAACATATCTCTCTTCCAATAGGAATGATGGATGTATTTGTAAATGTTGCCGGGGGACTGAAGCTCACCGATAGGGGTACAGACCTCGCTATTTGTCTTTCTCTTTTTTCTAGTCTTAAAAATATTCCTCTTATCGGTACAGTTGCCATAGCAGAAGTAGGATTGTTAGGGGAATTAAGAACCGTTCCATATCTGGAAAAGAGGATTAAAGAAGCGCAGAAGCTTGGATTTAAAAATATTATTAGCTATAATGCGCATAAGACACTTAGTGAAGCGATAAGGTCACTTGGTAAATGAAAATAGTTTGTGGAAAATAGAAAGTGGTAATAGAAAATAGAGATTAGAAAATAGAATATACCAATATCAATTTTCCACTTTCAATTACTATTTTCCAATTTCTAATAAAAAATTTCTTAATTGTAGAGTTTCGACACTCGATTTTGTCTAGCTATGGTTAAAAATAAAAAAAATGCGTTTCATTTCCCCCCTCATCTGATTAAGACAATGGCAGATGAGGTTGCAAAAACAGTAATAAAGCGTTTGCCAAGGCTAATTCCTCATGCAAGATCCAGAAATCAAAAACAGCGCAGGAAGCCAATAGAAAATGCGATATTTTTGGATACCTCGGCAATTATTGACGGCAGAATATTTGACATTATTGATTTGGGCCTAATAAGCGGGGTTTTTGTGGTTTTGGAAAGTATTCTTTTAGAGTTAAAACACATTGCGGACTCTAAGGATTTAGTCAAAAGAATAAGAGGGAGGAAAGGATTGGAGCATTTAGAAAAGCTTAAAAAGAATAGAAAAGTAAAGTTTACTGTTTTGACTAATAACAATGGTTCTGCAAAGCAGAATGTTAAGGCTGAGGTTGATGAAGAACTGATCTATTCGGCTAATATTCACAAAGGGCGTATTATCACCTGCGATTATAACTTAGAAAAGAAGGCTACAATAAGCAATGTGTTGGCAATAAATATAAATACGCTTGCAAATTTGCTAAAAGTAACTGCGGTTCCAGGCGAAGGACTCCATATAAAGATATTGCATAAAGGTAAAGATATCGCTCAGGGAGTAGGTTATTTGGATGATGGGACAATGATTGTTGTTGAAAAAGCGAGTGAAGACTTGGGACGGGAAGTTGATGCAGTTGTTTCAAGAGTTATCCAAACAACCGCCGGCCGCATACTGTTTGCTAAGAAGATTTGAGACTATATTAATTCTTTTGGTTTGAATGCAGGAAAGAGAAGTTGTTTAAGATGGACATTCTCTTTATCGGCAATAGTAAATGTCTCAAGCAGTGTTTTTACCCCGGCAAGATTAATTCCCTTATCATGTGTTAAAAATTTGACAAACTGTAAATCATTTAAATCCTGAATCGAGTACATTCTTCTATTCGTGTTTGTTCTGTGCGGCGAGAGAAAGCCCGATCGTTCATAAAGCATAACTGTTCTAGGATGGAGTCCAAGAAGCTTTGCGGCTACAGAAATTGTTAAAATAGGCTGTTTCGTATTCATATAAGAATTATGAGTAAATATTAATATAAAACTTTATATCATTAATGTCAATAGGCAGTTTATTTCATTCTTTTATAAATATTCTTGAGTAATTATTTATTATTCCAAGTATAGTAAAATTTACAAATAAATTATATAATGCTTTCTTCATGATACAATAACATATTATAGTATGTAAAAATAACCAATATGACGTCAATTCAAACATAACTACTAATTATATTTAATACAATAAATTAATTATAGTAAAAAAATATATTTAATGATAAAGACTTTATAATTATCTGATAGTAATAACGACTTTCATAATATTTAAGAAAAATTCTTCAATTAATTAATATAAACATATTAACATAAAATAAGTATTAGTGTGAATAAATGTTTAAAATAAAGGCTTAAGTGAGAACATAAAATAAGATCAAAATTGTATATATAGAATTTAGGTAGGCAAAGAACAAAATAGATAATTCTTAAAACATCATAACCTATAATTATTTTACCATTAAAAATAGTAAAAACTTGAGTTTTTATTAATGTTATTGGTTAAACCGCATCAAAATAAGCTTGTAGTGCCGGAAAATCAGCAATTTATTACAGTTTTATGCGTAAAACACCCAAAAAAACATTAAAGAATTTGGAGAAATTACATAAAACAGCTTCAGTTATCATTAATACTTACATGCTACTTAAGCTAACAATTTCAGTTAACGAGCGTGATTGTTTAGGGTTTACGAATTATTAAAGCTGAGTCTTCATGTTGTATATTTTATGATAAAGTAACTATTGACAGTAAGTTCCTAATAATGTTAACATTTTTTTATGTACCGACGCCTGTCCAAAGAAGAGAAGTTAAAACTTGTTAAAAAAGTCCGGTCTGGCGAGAGGGTATCAAAGGTATGTAGAGAGACAGGTATTTCAAGAACAATTCTATATAGATGGTTAAAGAAAAAAAATCAGGTTTTAAAAAAGAGATCTCATTGGAAAAAACTCCCGATTAATATTGAAAATAAAATTATTAAGGTGGCTCTTAAGAATCCCAGTTTTTCACCTAAAATACTTTCTCAACTCACACATGTAAGCCAGCACGGGGTTTGGAATGTCCTTAGGAAAAATGATTTAAATACAAAGCAAGCCCGAGATATCTATATTCACAAAAACGGTAGAAACCTTATAAAAAGTCTTAATGTGAACGATAAAATGGCTATGATGCGGCGTGTTGAAGCGGGAGATAAAGTATCTGCGATATGCAGGGATTTTGGAGTTTCACGGGATATATTCTATAAATGGCTAAAGCGTTATCGGGATTCTGAAGATTCAGCGAAAAGAGAAGCTCTTGAAAGTCTTCGTCCGAAAGGGGAGAGGCATTGGAGACATGTTCCGGAGGCTAAGAATCTTGTTTTGAGGGTAGTAGTTGATCATCCGGAGTATTCTGTTCATAAGATAAGTAAAGTTCTTCTTCAGAAAGAAAATAAGCATATATTAAGTAGTTACGGAGTACATACTTTACTTTCGCGTCTTAATCTAAATACTTATCAGCGTCGTTTAGCATATTCCAAGACCGTATCGGAAGCAACTGCCGGTAAAGTAAGTGTGCCTCAAGTTTCGGAAGACTGGAAATCTCCAATCTTTGGAGAGATACCATCTGTATCTGCGCAAGCCCCACCCTCAGGGTTTTTCAATAAAATATTAAGGTCTAAATTCTTTTTCCCTCTTCTATCAGTAATCCTCATAAGCTTTATCTTTTCGGTAATTCTTAACAATCTTTCCTACGCACAAGGTTTAATTGGAAAATTAGGAGTTTTTTTCTCCCTTTTTGCACTCTTCTGCGGGATGTTCTTCTTTATCTATTCTTTAAAATACTACTTGACTATTGCAATTGTATTGTCTTTCTCAAGGCAGAAAGAGAATCAGGATGATTTTGAACAAAAAGGAGGACTACAATCGGTTTCTCATATTAGGCTTAAAAGTAGGCCCTTTGTGTCAATTCATGTGGCTATGTATAATGAAAAACAGGTTGTTAACCGTCTTCTTACTGCGGTAAAATCTTTTGGCTATGACAACTACGAGGTAATTATTGTAGATGACTCTACGGATGAAACAACGCAGATAATTGAAGAGAGCGTTAAAGGCAGCGGGAGTATAAAAAATACTAAAGGGGAAGATTTTACGCTGATTAGCGGTGAAATAAGAAAAGGTGTGGTGTTAAAACACATCCACCGTTCTTCAAGGCAAGGTTTCAAAGGAGGTGCTCTTAAAGGAGCATTAAATCATACTGACCCTAGAGC
>MFNZ01000041.1 GCA_001782195.1 Candidatus Levybacteria bacterium RIFCSPHIGHO2_02_FULL_37_13 | reverse complement strand
GGTTGGGATTATAATAGTTAAGTTTTGCCTGAAGACACACAACATCTTTCTTAACTTTTTGGAAAGCTAGATACGCCTTTTTAAGCTGTTTTGAATCCGGTATATCTTCCGCGTCATATATAACCAGATATTCTCCTTTTGCCATTCCCAAACCATAATTACATGCTTTAGGTTTGGTCTTAGGAATTGAATGAGGAACTATGATTGACCTGACATATGCAGGTAGAGTCATTTTCGAAACATCTTCTAAAGATTCTTTATCGTCTTCCTCCAAAAGCAGCATCACGTCAAGCTTATCTTTTGGCCAGTCTATTTTTGAAATAGCGTCTAAAAATTGAGGTATCACATGCGCTTCTTTATATAATGGACAAAGGATTGAGTAGGTTGGCAATTTATTGTCACCAAGGGCTGCAATCTCAGGATCAGTCGATGTTATTTCCTGAGGAACACGCAAGCTTTTTACAATAATATAAAGATTAAACAATACGTCGATAAAATAAACAACGCTTAAGATTGCAACCAATACTATTGCTGTTGCAAGCGGTTGATACAAAAAACCGGTTGTAAGGGTTATTAACAAAATCCCGATAAAAAACTTTTGTGACGCATGAAGAGTTGTTATGGCAGACACCTTATGAGAAAGTGTTGTATGTGTTATATACTTTCTTTTTTTATATCCAATTCCTGCGCCAATCATGGACGCTTTTTGTTTTGCAGGAATAATTTGCGGCTGTGATTTCTTAAGTTTTAGAGATAACGCCTGAGTTCCAATTTCCCAGGTAGTTTTTACTAAACCTACTTTTGAAGTCCCGTTTTTTCTATAAGCAAAAGGTATATCATGGTTTGCGATTACAAACCCTGCTTCGCGGGCTTTATGAAGAAACTCAAGATCAAATGTCCATCCGCTTTTAGGAGTTACTATAATAGTATCCGCTACTTCTTTGGTAAATACTTTAAGTCCGGCCTGAATATCGTGATTAAGACCAAATAATAGTTTTCCAAAAAACAACCTGAACCCTCTGCTTGCTATTTTTCGCAATACGGGACCTTTGTATACTTTTCTGTTTGCAACAACTATATCCGACTTTTCTAAAGCTTCTACCATCGATGGAATTTCCTCAGGAGGATACTGAAGATCAGAATCGATCATTGCAATAATTGATCCGCTTGCGAGCTTAAATCCTTCGAGAAGCGAAAATGCTTTTCCACTCTTACCTTGCTTTTTGTGAAGTATTATTTTATTACTTTTTCTGAAACGCGAAAGGTATTCATAAGTACCGTCTGTGGAATTATCATCAACAAAAATAATTTCGTATGGAAATTCTAATTTTGCAAGAGAGTCAGACAACCGGATTAAAAACTGCTCTATGCTTTTTAATTCGTTATAAATAGGTACAATAACGCTGATTTTTTTATTATTCATGTGATTTTTTGTTAAAAGTCTTATGTTTTTTTACAAAGGTTAAAAGTTCCGACTTTTCTATGCGGTAATGTCCCCCAAATTCAATAGCTTCAAGCTTTTGTTCTCTGATGTATTTGTAGATTGTGATTACACTTAGCTTAAGAAAAGAGGATACCTCTTTAACAGTAAGCAAGTTATTTCCTATGTTATAGCTCATAGTTTGCATATGAGGAGTGATTCTAGCACATATTAACCTGCTTTGTCAAGCTTTTATGTATATTTACTATAATTAAGTTATATTTACTGATAACCTATATAATTATAAATAGTGCTATTTTGTACCTTACATTGAGTTTTACCTAAAATAAAACCTATAGCACTTGACATTTATATTTCTTTGTGATATGATCCGGGACTTATGCACAAACGGTATATCTATTATTCGCTGGCTATTCTAAGTTTTGCCCTTCTTTCTGTCATGCAACTACAATGGGTGTCTGGAAGTGTTTTTGCAAGTCCTATAACTACACCAGTAATTATTCCTATTACAAGTCCTGTTGTAACGCCAACTCCTACTCCTACTATAGAACCTGCTCCAATAACCAGCCCTGTTATCTCTATCCCTACAGAAACACCTACTCCTACACCTACGCCAACCCCTACACCTGCTGCGCAAAATTCATCCAATAATTCGAATTCTAATTCCGATTCAAACTCAAACTCAAATTCTAACAATAACAACAACAATTCAAGCAACAATTCAAATCCATATGTTTGTACCGATTCAAAACCAAAATCAGCTCCCCGGCTTATTTCGGCGCGGGTAATTGGCCAAAACAATGTAGCGCTCACCTGGACAAAAGCATTAGATCCCGTAACGTCTTACCTTATTGCATTCGGACGAAAAAAGGGTGTTATGGAATATGGAGTGCCAAATGCGGGAGGACATGAAACAACCAACTACACAATAAATGGACTAGCTGCATTTACAACGTATTACTTTAAAGTCAGAGCGGGAAATAACTGCATGCCGGGAGAGTTCTCAAACGAAATTGGCATCCAGGTACGAGGAGGAAATCAATCTATTCTTAGCTCAAAAACTACAGCTGTAACAAAGCAATCCAATATTTCTTCACCTAGTATTAAGGTTTTAAAGACTATTAAAAAGATAGAGCAGACAGAGCCCGTTAAGCAAAAAAGCATAGCTTCTCAAAACGTTTTTTCAAAGATTATTAACTTTTTCACCTCGCTTTTTAACCGCTAAACTATCTTAATCCAAAGAAACTGATATACTATCTTTGTGCAATACCTAGTATTGTTTTTGTTATTCGGCATTCCTCTTCTTGCGAATCCCTTTATGGTTTTGGGCTACGAAACTCCCAAGGTAATTGTATCGGAAATACTTATCGGGGTTTTATCAATTGCGCTTATTTTAAAGTTAAATCTTGATTTTTTTTCACATTTTGATAAAAAATTTATAATCCTGATATTAGGACTTTTTGGAATAAGCGCTATACACCTATTTATTTCACTAAATCCGCTGATTTTTTTTGGCAATGTAATAAGGCTTCAAGGTGTTTATCTTTTTTGGCACTTGTTAGTTTTTTCAATTATTACATCACGAATGAATATTTCCCAAAAAAATCTCCGAATAGCCAGCTTATGCTCGCTTGGTATTCTTGCAGTCTCAAGCCTAATCTTGTGGCATCCTATCCTAAATCGCTCAATAGGTTTAATTGGCGAACCAAACGCTCTTGCATCAGTTGCTATTTTTATTCTTCCATTAACTTTTTACTCACGACGCATTATACATAGAAGTATTTCGGTAATACTCGTTGCAATAATACTTATAGTCTCCGGCTCGCAATCAGGAATTCTAGCTGTTCTTGTCTTGCTAGCTTTCCTTTTTTGTTATAAAAAACTAAAATACTCTCTCATTCGCTGCGCAATAATAAGCAGTATTCTTATTGCCCTCTCCTTGTTTTTTCCATATATTGAGCAAATAATGACGACTCGGGAAGGATTTTATTTTTTTGAAAATCGTTTTGAAGTATGGCAAACAGCATTTGCCGCAGGCTTAAATGCGCCATTGTTTGGCCATGGTTTTGGAACAATTTCAGACGTTCTCAAACAAACAGCGCTTCAGCTTTCGAATAATCTGCGTTTTCAGGTGGTTGACAGCAGCCACAATGTTATCTTAGATTACTGGCTGCAGGGAGGCATAACTGCTGTCATAATACTTTTCCTGCTTGTCGGCGGAGCAATAATTGGGCTTGCAAAAAAAATAAGGTACTAGAGCTGGCAAGTTTTTTGGCTGTATCAACTACTCTTCTTTTCAATCCCGCAAGCATCCCAAGCCTTCTTGCCTTCTGGTGGCTAATCGGCCAAGGCTTCTCCAAGCGCCCCACTGGGAACGGTCCTCAGGTATAGGAAATTTATATACCTTGGGTTTCAGAAGACTTAAGCGATATAGAGCAATTGTTCGAAAAAGAAGAAGCGACATTTGGAACAAACAAATTTACCACATTTGCCAAGAAAAATACCAAGAAAAATGCCATAAAAGTATATTAGAAGAAAGTCATAATCATCTCAATTATTTTATTTAATATTCTTATGCGGTCGCTGTCTAATATTAAATAATTTCTTCACCAAATTTCCAGCTCTTTTGCCTTCCCAATCCAACGGAAGTAATTCTTTCGGCAAAAAAGGGTCATCTAACATCGCTTCTAAATACTCTTTTTTTATGTCTCTGGTCAAATCCTGAACTTTTTTAACATCTTTATCATTTAATTTATTTAAGCGGTCGCTGTTAAATATTAAATCGTTGTCTTCTATCTTTCGAATAATTTTTTTATAGAAATCATTCATTTTATCCAGATGCCAAACTCTATTTACAAGAGCTTTTATGTCACCAACTGCTATAGTTGATACCACAAGTAAATAAGCGGATTCGTTTAAACCCTGTACGTCTATAAACTCGGTAAAATCTTTTGCGATATCATAAGGGCTAATAAAAACAGATTCTTGGAGCATACCAAATCCCAACTCTTTTAACTTATTTCTAAATCTCTCCCTTGCCTGTTTGTTTGTCTCTTCTACATCAAATACGACTAAGCGCCATTTTTTATCCCATCCCTTATTTTGAAAGCCAAGAAATGGAAAATCTCTTGTTAATTTATTTTTCCCAGAAGATGTAAGGCGAAAGTATGGTTGATTATCTCTTATTATTTTCTCTATATAACCTGTTTTAAGATTCCTCCAAACAAGATGGTTAAAATTGTGTCGTTTATACTGCCCAGGAATCCATCCATACATATTCTCATAACTTTTGGAAACAAAACCTAAAGGATCTTTTACATCTTCGGCTAAATCAAGAATATTTGCCAGTCCTAAAAGCAGATAATCACGCGGTCTTAAAAGTTTTCTCACGATACAATCATTTAATAACTTACAGCGATCGCTGTCAATAGTTAAATAACTTACTAGTACGATTTTCGGTGCGAGCGGAAAAGTACGACTTTTTTTTAAATTAAAAAACGATAAATAAAAATTATGCTTATTTTGGGTTGATATAACAATTACTCTGAGGACCGTCCCCAAAGATCCCAAAGGTATTCCCAATATAATTATGTAAATACCAAAAAATCTCCTGTGGCTTATGAGGATGCGCCCCGACGTTTGATTATGGCTGCTTCGCGGATTTCTGATCTGGTTTTTCTTTCAGGATAATACATGTCTCCAGAAACGCCATAAATTGGAAGATCAACTCCTGCCTGTTGACAAACTGTCCTTAGAGACTCTACCCTTGCTTTAATTGCATCTTCTGATAAAGGATCACCAAATTCGTAAGCATCATGAATATGTTGGTCTTTTGGAGAAACTTCTGTATCAATAATAACCAAAGCTCTGAATTTTTCTCGTTCGACAATATTTTTTATCACAAAAGGTCCTTCGTTGGTTCTGGGAAGCTGTGGTTTGTCAACGGCAATTCCTACAACATCTCGTAAAGCTTCATCTAAAGTTTGATAAGGGTCATCTCGTAAAACATAAAGGTCATTTATTCTAATGGTTAAATAACTTGATCAGGTTGTGAATGGGATGACGTTCTTTTCCTTACTTGAAGTCCTAATTTTTTTTCTTCTTCCAACCAAGATAAAAGTCCATGTTGTAATATTTTAGGTAATGCACTGTCTACGGTATAATGGAATGCTAGAGTTCTAATTATTGGGTACTCTTTTGCTTTACCGAGACTACTTTCAGGTAGACTTTCTTTATAATCTTGCATATTGTTGAGTAGATTATACCAAACAAAGCCTCTCCTGCATAATCATTTCGGGGTTTTGGGGACGGTCCTCAGAAAGATTGATACGAAGGTCTAAAATTAATGTAATTTTATTTTACGGTCACGCTTTTGGCTATATTTCTTGGCTTATCCACATTATTTCCTAATTCAACAGCCATATAGTAAGCCAGAAGCTGTAGGGGAATAACATTAATAATTGCGGAAGTTTCACCGATATCCAGGACAGGAATAAATTGGGAAAAGCCTAAATGAGACCTTGGAGAAATTCCAATAACTTCAGCGCCTCTGGCTTTAACTTGATTTACAACATTTAAGACATCATCATATGCTACATCTTCCGACACAACCACGATCACAGGAACACCCTTCTCCATTAAAGTTATCGCATAATGTTTTAAATCTCCCGCGGGAATCCCATGAGCATGCTTGTACGAACCTTCTATTATTTTAACCATTCCTTCCTTGACTATGTTGAAATTTTGATATTTTCCTAAGAGAAAAATATCCTTAGACCTGGATAAACCACCGGCAATCCTTTTTAAGATATCGTGATTACTTTGGGCATTCAAATATTTGTCTATACTCTCAGCAAGAATTTTTAGATTATTTATGCCCTCTGACGCTTTTCCTGCAACAATTTTTGAAATCAAATATCCCCAAGCTATTTGAGACGTAAAAACTTTAGTAGACATCACACAAATTTCTGGACCCGCATGGGATAAAAATTTATAATCTGACATTCTGCTCATAGTCGAACCTTGCATATTAACATACGAAGCAATCTTAACACCCTTTTTTTTGGCAATTTCCAATACCTCTAATACATCCGCAGTCTCTCCCGACTGAGAAGGAACAATCATTAAATCCCCTTTTTGTAGCAAATCATAGTATTCGTAGATATCAGCTCCAATAACACTAATTGCTTTGACCTTGCCAAAAACCCTTAAATAAAAAGCGATTTGAGAAGCGGCAATACCCGCAGTACCGGAACCTATGGTATAAATATTTTTAGCTTTTTTAATAACTTTAGAGAAATCTTCATATTGTTTTAAATCTTGATTTGCGACCTGATTGATTACATATGAACTCTCGTGAATTTCTTTGAGCATGAAGTGGTCATATCCTTCTTTGTTTACTCTAGTAGTCTTAAAATTAATTTTTTCCAAAGAATAAGGCAAAGATTTGCCTGTCTTAATATCAAATAATGAAAGCTTTGAACCATCAGATACAACCATTTGACCATTGTCAACAACCAAAACCTGATCTGCATAGGGAGCAAATGATAGTGTGTCTGATGAGAAAAAAATCTCATTTGAAGTTTTGGAAACACCTATAACTAAAGGGGAACCATTTCTTGCAGCAATCAGTTTATTATTATCAGTCAAAACAATAATTGTGTTTCTCCCTTTTATAATTCCAAATACAGCCCTGATTGCATCTTTTAACTTCTTCTTAAGTTTTATTTGCTGTTCAATTAATCTAACAATAACTTCAGTATCTGTTTCTGTCTGAAACTTATACTTTTTTTTAAGAAGTGTTTCTTTTAGTTCTTCAAAATTTTCTACAATTCCATTTTGCGCAAGTGCAAACTTAGAGTTTGAGGATAGATGAGGATGGGCATTATTTTGCGTTATGCCTCCGTGAGTAGCCCAACGGGTGTGACCTATACCTATTTTAGCTTTTGGAAGTAAATTAGCATTTTCCAAATCTCCAATTGCCCCAACTTTTTTGGCCATCTTAATCTCGCTTGATAAAACGGCAATGCCCCATGAATCATATCCCCTGTATTCAAGTCTTCTGAGACCTTCGTGTATAACTTTAGAGGCATCTTTGTTCCCTATATATCCAAAAATTCCACACATATTATAATTTAGACTTCACAATTTTAACAACTTCTGAAAGATTTGCAACAACCGCGTCAGGTTCAAACGCAGGAATATCTTTTTGATTCTCCGCGTACCAGCCTCTTTTTACCCAAATAGTTACAACTTTCGGAAATATTTTTTTTGCATCAAACAAAACGTTAAGTTTATCGTCAACAAAAAAAGTTTCCCTGTCTGTATATTTTTGCAGCACTTTTCTAATCTCAGTCAGCTTATTTAAGACTATATGCGTATTGTCCTTTTCAAAATAATCAACAATTTCAGTCTGATCTAGTTTTTTTCTTTGAAATTCTAAATCTCCCTCCGAGAAAATTCCAAGAAGTGCGATTTTACTTAATTTTTCAAGGACGTCTTTTACTTCTTCGTAAATTTCATGTCTTGTAAGATCACTTTTCTTAAAAAGTTTTGTGTCAAACAGTGTATAGTCAATATCGAAAAGAACAACCGGTTTTTTATTCATTCGTTAAAACTTTATCCAATAAACATTGGTATTTCTCTTTTCAAAGCCAAGTGAGTGGTAAAATTTATTTGCAACTTCTCTTTCGGGACGAGAGGTAAAGTTAAGAGACAAAACACCTTCAGATTTTGCAGCCTCTATCGCGTGTTGAAAAAGTTTTGTCGCGATCCCTTTGTTTCTATATGCCTTATCAACCACAAGATCTTCAAGCCAACCTTTCTTCCAGACCGGTATCCGATAAATAATAAGCGTTAACATGCCAACTATTTCTTTGCTAGGTCCTCTTGCAACAAATAAACGATTAGCAGGGGACACAATCATTTCCTCTATGCCCTCATTTTTAAGGGGAGTAGCTTTTTCATTCAACTGACTCAATAACTTATTGATTGAAGTTGTTAGTTCAGGAGAAAATTTCTGGATTTTTTCAATATAAAATTTCATACTTTATTTTGCTTGTAAAAACAATCTATTTGCCTCTCTTAATTCATCCTCTGTATTTATCCCTCTCCATACAAGATTTTTTTCCATTACTGTCTCAATTTTCTCATTATTTTTAATTGCCAGATCTATTAAGCCGGTGAGATAGTATTCGTTAGTTATGTTACTCTTTTTAATCTTCGAAAGATATTTCTTTAAAAAAGAAACTTCAAAAACATAACAAGCGGGATTGACTTCGTTTATACGTTTTTGCTCCAAACTTGCATCTTTTTCTTCGATAATTTCGACAACCTTTCCGCTGCTATTCCTAACGATTCTGCCAATTCCTGCAGGATTATCCTGCTTAATTGTCAAAAAAGTCAGAGATGATTTTTTTTCATTGTGTTTTTTAAAAAGATTTTTAATTGTTTCTTCTTTGTAGAAAGCCGAATCGTCTCCATTTAAAATCAGGACATCCTTTGCATCTTTTGATAAATATTTTAAAGCGCAAAAGACAGCATCTGCGGTACCCAACTGCTTCTTTTGTTCCGCAAAAATAACTCCACCCTTTAAAATATCTATTACTGATTTTTTTGCAAATCCAACAACCACAATTTTTTGAGCAATATTTAATTTATCCAAAAGATCAATTGTGTGTAATATCATTTGCTTATTGCCAAGCGTATTAACCACTTTATTTATCTTTTTTGAATTCATACGCTTACCCTTACCTGCCGCCAGAATAATTGCCGAAATATTATTCATTTTTAATTCTCTTCACTTCTGCGCCTAATGTGCTTAGCCTTTTTTCGAATTCCTCGTAACCCCTATCCAAATGCTCAACCCCAAAAATAACACTTTCCCCTTCAGAAGTCAGGGCAGCCAAAACAAGAGTCGCGCCAGCCCGAAGATCTGAAATCTCAACAACCGCGTTATGAAGCTTTGTTTGGCCTTTAACTTTTATTGCATGATAGTAATCCGGAACTCTATCGGCAAGGTTAAAATTGTAAATCTTTTCAGGATCTTTGATTTTTGGATTAAAAAAAGATATATTTGCGCCCATTTTCCTCAACTCCTTTACATATCCAAATCTACTCTCATAAACTGTTTCATGAATTGTTGATTCGCCGGTTGCTCTCGTCATAAGAACTGCCCATGGGCCTTGCCAGTCTGTCATAAATCCAGGATAGAAACTGGTTGTAACATCTGTTTTTTTTAGGTTTCCCTTATAATAAAATCGTATTCCGTCTCTTCTTTTTTCAATTCCTCCTCCGGCCGCTTCCAGCATTTTAAGAAACTCTTCAAAATCGACATTGTGAACATCTTTCACAAATATATCTCCTTTTGTAACCATAGCTGCAATAGCAAATGTTACTACTTCATTTCTATCCGGACCAATCGTATAGGTTGCACCATGAAGTTTGTCAACCCCATCAATTGTTATTTCCCTTTTTCCTGTTCTCGCGATTTTTGCACCCATTGCAACTAAAAGACTTATAAGTTCATCAATTTCCGGCTCTTCCGCAGCATTAACAAGAACTGTCTCCCCGTTAAAAAGAGTTGAAGCCAGAATCATAATCTCTGTTCCCGTATGAGTGCTTTTGTCAAACTTATGAATAACTTTTCTCCATTCTTTCTCTTTATTTTTATCTCTTTTCAGATAAAAGTATCCGTCTTTGCTATTATATCTGACATCCACTCCTAATTCTTTTATCCCTTTAATTGTTCTGTCAATTGGCCGGGCACCTATTCTGCATCCTCCCGGATTTGGAATTATTGCAACGCCTAATCTTGCTAAAAGAGGTGCCATAAACATAGCGGATGTTCTTATTTTTGCGCCTTCATCCAAAGAAATCTTTTCTTTTTTAAATTTTTTCATCTGAATAGTTGCAATGTGATTTTCAATTTCAACTTCTCCCCCAAGTTCACGAATTATTGCAACCATTACCATAAAATCCGATATTAACGGAACATTTTTTATAATTACCTTTTCATCCGTGAGACACGCGGCAACTAAGGCCTTTAGAGCTACGTTTTTTGCTCCAGACACCGAAATAGTTCCCTTTAGTTTTTTGCCCCCATTAATAACTAGTTTGTCCATATGTAAAAATTCGAAGCACTAAGCACGAATTTCGAAACAATGTCAAAATTCAAATGTTCAAAGCTGTTTTGAGTTTAGGTCATTCGGATTTGTTTCGGATTTCGATATTCGAATTTCGAATTTATTTTGTATATATCTCCCGCTCCCATGGTAATGATAATCGTATCTTCTCCGTATTTTTTTTCATCAATATATTTTACCACATCTTCAATTTCCGGCAAAAAGATCACATCCTTATATCGATTCTTCATTGATTTGAATAGCAATTCCGAAGAAACTGTTGGGTCTTTTTTTTCTCTAAGTGACGCATAAATATTAGTTATCAAAACACTATTTGCGTCATCAAATGAGTTAACAAATTGTTCGAACAATGATTTTGTTCTGGAATATGTATGCGGTTGGAAAATACATACAATTTTACAATCTGAAAACTTTTCTTTGAATGCTTTTAAAGTTTTTTTAATCTCTGTTGGATGATGAGCATAATCATCAAACAATAAAGCTCCGGATTGTAATTTACCAACAAATTCCGATCGTCTTTTTGATCCCCTAAACTGAAGCAATCCATCTTTAACTTGTTTTTTAGATAAGCCAACTTCAAGACCAACTATAAAAGCTGCTGCAGCGTTTAACCGATTATGATTCCCAAAAACAAAAAGCTCAACATCCTTTAGGACATGATCCACAACAAAATCATTATCTTTTGAAACTCCGTATGTTATTTTTCGTCTATTAAAATCTGAAAGAAGTTTTTTAACTTGCGGATCATCTCCGCACGTAATTAGAACTCCGTCTTTAGGAAGCTTGTTGGCAAATGCAAGAAATGCCTTACGAGTATCATCTATTGAATTATAAACGTCAGGATGATCGAACTCGATATTGGTAATTACTGCAATTTTTGGATTCTGCCACATATGCTTTATTGTTTTGTCAAAATTAGGTTCTGTCATATATTCATCTGCCTCTGCTACAAAATATTCTCCGCGACCTATATGTCCGGGGGTTCCCAATGAAACAGCGCCCGCAGTACCGATCAAAAAAGATGGATCTTTCCCGTTGGCTTTTAAAATAGTGGCAATCATGGCTGTCGTTGTTGTTTTTCCATGAGTTCCTGTTACAGAAATGCCAACAAATTTTCTACCAAAAATTTCGCCATTCATGAAAAGTCCAACAGCCTCACCTTGAGTAATTACCTTTATACTTTTTCTTTTCGCTTCCAATACTTCAATATTATTAAACCCACCATTTGCCCCAGTTGTAATTACAAGATCAGGATTTCCTACGTGATTCTTTGAAAATCCAACAAGAGGAACAATTCCTGCTTTTTTCAATGGTTCATCTGTAATAAATTCATCAACAATATCTGATCCAGTAACACTAACTCCAGCTTGCCTCGCAATAATAGCCAAAGGTGTCATTCCAACGCCTTTTATCCCGACAAAATGTATTGACTTAATCTTGCTCATAATATTCCGACAATTGTCGCAAATTCTCCAAAGTTTTTTGGTCCCTCTCCCCTAAACGAATAAAAGTCTTTAACATTGTCTTTCGTACAAATGTCTGAAACTTCTATATTACTTTCCGCGACACCTTCTGACATAAGACTTTGTTTCGCGATATTTTTCAAGTCCAAAAAGTATTTTCCTTTTCTTATTTTATGTGTTTTAATGCCTTTAAATACATCTTTAAACATTTTTATTCTTTCTTGAGACACTTCATAACAACAAACCCCAATTGCGGGTCCTATTGCGATCTTCATATTCTCTACATCCGCTCCCATCTTTTTCATAACCTTAAGCATCTCTTCAACGATACCGCTTAGAAGTCCTTTATATCCCGCATGCGCGATTCCGATTATTCCCGTCTTGTTATCGTAAAAAATCACCGGTAAACAATCTGCTGTTACTATACCAAGAAAGACGTTTTTTTTATTCGTGATCAAACCATCTGCGTTTAAAATATAGTTCTTTTTAGAATCATTAATTGCCACAACTCTTGAGCCATGGACTTGTTCCGGAAAAATAACGGTTTTTATGTCGACCCGCATTGCATCTAAGAATTTCTTTAGATTTTTTTTATTTATAATCCCGTTATTTTTAATACTTCCAAAAAGCTTAGAAGAAACTCCATGGATAAGCTTTTTAGATTCTAAAATTTTAAACTTATAAATATTATTTATCATCTCTCCTAACGCTTAATGCTTGCGAAACTGCGCCAAATTCGTCCCACGGCTCCTCCCCTTTTCCATAATTCATAGATTTTTCATGAGATTTTCCTGTAATCAACACAAAATCTCCCTTTTTTGCCATCCCAATCGCAGCCGTAATTGCCTCCTGCCTATCCGGAATTTCCAGAACGTATTTTTTTTTGTTTTGAATTTCTGTAATCTGAATTTGTTTCGGATTTCGAATTTCGAATTTCGAATTTGTAATACCTGACTCAATCTCCTTCATAATCTTCTCCACCGACTCTGTCCTCGGATCTTCCGCAGTTAAAATAATAATATCTGAATATTTAGCCGATGCTTTTCCCATCAACGCTCTCTTGCTTGCATCTCTTAGTCCTGCTGCTCCAAACGCATGAATTAGTCTACCTTTTATACTCGGTTTTATTGAGCTTAAAATTTCCTCAAATGCATTTGGAGTATGTGCAAAATCAACCATAATAGTAAATGGGTTTTTATATACTATTTCTTCTCTTCCAATTGGGGGCTTAAACGTTAATATTGCTTCTCTTATAATTTGATCTGTAATCCCTAAGTCCCGGCACGCTGAAATTGCTGCCAAAACATTATACTTATTAAACTCCCCAATCAAGTTTGTCTTAAACGGAAATTTTTCCAGATTAACATCCGCTTTCTTTGTCATTCCAAACGTAACTAACTTAGAAATTAGAAATTTGCCCGCTTCGCCGCGAGGCGAGAAATTAGAAATTAGCTTAAAGGATTCGTCATCTCTATTCACTACCGCCACTCTTGCCATTTGTAACAATTTTACCTTTGTCTTTACGTAATTCTCATACGTTTTGTGATAATCCAAATGTTCGTGTGTAACATTTGTCAAAACACCAATATCAAAAGGTATGCCCCAAATTCTGTTTTGATCTATTGCATGGGAAGTAGTTTCTAATACTAAAAAGCGAGGGGTGGAAAGCGAAGGGCGAGTCTCTCCGCGAAACGAACTCTTCACCGTTTCTTTGTAATCATGATTTGACTGCCATACCGCAGGGGATGACGATGAGTTTTTGTTAACGATTCGTGTGTTTCCGCTAGGCCTTGAAGAGTCGTTGAGCGGACGGGGCGAGCCAAGAGCATCCTTAATAAACCCCTGCAAAGCCCAAGGAGACGGAGTTGTTACATGAAAACCTACATCATATTCTTTTCCCCCAATTATAGCTCCAACTGAGCTTATCATCGATGCATTATAGCCTGCAAAATGTAAAATGTGGTAAATAAGGCTTGTGGTTGTTGTTTTCCCATCAGTTCCCGTTACCCCAATTACAGTCAGCTTTCTTGAAGGAAACCCAAACCACACATTTGCAAGTATCGCATTCCCCAAATGATAAATATTTTTTATCCTCTGCCACACATTCCTATTATACCCTTTTTAACCCTTCTTCTCCAGTCTTCCTCCTGCCAAAATCTCAATTTTCTGGTAAACTTGGATTGGAGATAATACAAATATGAAAAACGATTATCAGATTGTTTCTTTTAAGAATAAGAAAATCCGCCGCCGATGGGATGAAAAAGAAGAAAAATGGTATTTTTCAGTAGTTGATACCATAGAGGTATTAACTGACAGTACTATTCCCAAACGCTATTGGAGCGATCTTAAAATTAAATTGAAAAATGAAGGCAGTCAGGTGTACGAAAAAATCGTACAACTGAAATTTATAGCTAGTGATGGAAAAAAATATGCAACCGATTGTTTTTCTACCCAAGATTTAATTCGTGTTATTCAGTCTATTCCTTCTCCAAAGACGGAACCATTTAAATTATGGCTTGCCAAAGTCGGCTATGAAAGAATGCAGGAAACAGTTGATCCTGAAAGATCTCTAAATCGGGCTAGAGAGAACTGGCAAAAATTAGGCAGAAGCCAAAAATGGATTCAGCAAAGAATGATGGGGCAGGAAACCAGAAACAAGCTTACTGATTATTGGAAAGATCATAACGTGAAAGAGCAAGATGAATACGCGATTTTGACGAATATTATTCACGAGGAGTGGAGCGATTTATCAATAAAAGGTCATAAACAATTAAAGAGTTTAAAAAGTGAAAATTTGCGCGATCATATGACTGAGGCGGAGCTAATCTTTACCGCTTTGGCTGAGCTATCAACCAGACAAATTGCCGAAAGTGAGAAGTCTCAAGGATTTGAGAAAAATAAAATTCCAGCAAAAAAAGGCGGACGTATTGCTAAAAATGCCAGATTGGAGCTGGAACAGAAGACGGGGAAAAAAGTGGTGAGTGGAGAAAATTTTAAATTCCCCGAAAGAACAATAAAAAAACTGAAATAAATATCCCTTCTGCCACATTCACCCTATTATACCCCTTTTCTCCCATCTCCTCCACTTTACATATAGAATTATTAAGGGAAAATCTGGGTTTCCTGTGTTGCATTTTCTTCATTAAAAACACCGAATTTTTCTTTAAGTGCAGATAACCCACCTGGATAATGATTTCTGATTGCTCCCAATAAATCTTGTCTATCATTTCTTTTGAAAGATCGATGAGATAATTTGCCGACTTGTTGGTAAAACTCTCTACCTTCCTTCTCAATCTGATCAATACTCCAATAACCAGAAGGCTTTTTATCAACCCTTTGATTAGTAGCTGGTTTTGTTAATTCAAGCTTAGTTCTCAACCCTTTATACCGACCGGGATAGTGTTTCCTAATCGCCCAAATTAAGTCTTGCCTGCCAAGCCTCTCAAGCACATCTTTAGTTATTTTCCCCTCTCTTTGATGAATTTTAAGCGCCTCATCTTCTATTTGGTCATTAGTAAATTTTCGTTGCCCCAGCTGTTGAATAAGTATGTCAGGGGTTTCTATTCCTATGTCCACCTTCAATTGTCTTATTTTTCCTGGATATTTATCGATTGCGTTTAAGAGATTATGTCTTTTAAGTTTCTTTAAAATCTTTCTAGATAGTCTTCTGTGCGTATTGTAAAACTCCAACGCTTCCTGCCTAACTTGATCTATAAACGCTCTTGCAGAGACTATTTTCTCAATATTTTCCCTAGCTTTAGAGAATTTTCCCTCTCCAAACCTACGGTAGTAAACAGAAGAAGAATACTTTGTTCCTCCGTCTCTTTTTAACCTTTCAATCTCGCCAGAATTTGGAGTATGACCTAAAAATGTTTTTATTCTTATCCATTCGCTAATTGCATCTTCCTTTGTTATCCGCTTAGAAGTTTTTACGGGAACTTCTACGCTACGTTTTCTTCTCCCAACAGTTAATTGCCTACAGGCTTCTAACCTTTCTTCTTTACCTTGAATCCTTGAATGTATATTATCAGCAAAATATTTTAAATCTTGTTTGTTTTCAAATCTGATTCCCTTTATTCCCTGCTTTCCTCTTTTATCATGCTCAATAAGTGGTTTCCTTATACCTACACGAACCAATATTTCAGCTAGAAAATTTGCAACATTAGCATAATCACTGTAAATAAATACTCCTCTTACACTATCTTTACCCATAGAGACATTTCCTCTTCTATCAAATATTCCTTCAATAAAACTCCATAGGTAGTTCGAATTTTCTATAATCCATTTATGCTGTTCTACAATTGTACGAGGCCATTCAGATCCTCTAAGGTCGCCGATTGTATTTGTAATCTTCTTGCCCTGAAAAACTATCCCTTTTAGCTTTTTAGTATTATCTTCACCTTTTTTTGTCCTTACCGATGCATTAACACCAAAAAGTCTCTCTCCAGCAGATTTGAATGCTCTAACAAATTCCTCATTATCTGAATCCATGGAGATTCTTTTGTCATTAGGATTAGAATATCCTCCACCTGCCAAAACTCCTATCATCCAAGCTAACTCACGCGACGGAGGAATAGTTTCGGAATCTAGAGATAAACTCAAGTCTCTATGAGATGAACGTTTTAATCTTCCTAATACAAACTCATCTTCTGCTATATTTATACCCCAGGGAGAAAAGGATTTTTGTACGACAATCTTATAAGAACCATTAAAGTAAGGTGCATTTTTTCTATTATTGATAGAGGTCTTAAAAATATTAATACACTCGTTTAACCCTCCTATTTTTTCCAGGATAAACTTTTTTGCCTCCTCTCTTTTACTCTCTTCAATTAAACCTTCTTCTCCTCGCGGAAACAATTCGTTAAACTCTGGAAATTTTCTCAGGAAAAGACCCTGGACGTTATGAATTCCAATCTGTTCATTTTCTTCTGGCGTATTATTTGGCAATCTCCATGCTACTCTTCCACCCGTACCATAAAGTATAGGAGGAATACCTTCATTTATACCACTAGCATCAATGTGAGTTCGGCCTTTTTTTCTTTGTTTTATTTTTCTTACTTCTTCAGTGCTTCTCCATTCCTCAAGCAATCCAGCTCTCGACAGCACTCTATTGAATGAAACGCTACTCCTATATCCAACTTGTTCATTCAGCTCTTTTCTTTTGGGCAACCTAGGTATTTCACCTGCTCTATATTTTGTAAGTTGATCTCTTACTAAATTAGTGAGCTCTTGAGCCTTCTGTGATCGAGAAGCATACTGAATTTGTTCTGGATTAGGCATATTATATTACGCTTGTAGAAAAGATAGTTGTCTAGCGGCCTGTCCCTGTATCTCTGTCGCTCAATTCTCTTTTTATTCTTACTAGCTCTTCTGCAAGTCTTCTATTTTCTTCAAGAAGATGAGGATGAGTATCCTGAACCAAGTGCGGAATATTAGGATGATTATATCCACGTTGCCCAAACCATCTTACTACAATATCTATTTTCTGCCTTAAAGCATCTGTGATGTCTGAAGCATCTAAGTCAATTTCATTTAACTCTATAATCTCATCATCAAGTAAAAGGTCTAATTTTTCTCTGTTATTTTGCTTTCTTATTTCCTCACGCGTTCCGATATCGACTATTACTCCTTCTTCTGGAGGCGTAGGTTGTATAGGTAATCCTGAACCAGGAAAAACAGACGTTGGATCCTCTGGGGGTATTCCAGAAGGACCCACAGGCGGAGCTAAGGTTGGTGGTGGAATTGGATTTACTGGCGGTCTTAGTGAAACTGGTCTGTTTCTATCTGTTTGTATTTGCAGAGCTGTCCTAAGACTTATGTCCATACCTTTAACTTTTACTAAAAGATCCTGATCTAGGCCCGTATAATCTTTTATTCGTTGTTCTACTTGTTCTCGATTTTCATTATTTACAGTATGAAATTCTCCAAGTATAAGTCCAATAATATCAATCTTTATTTGAGGTCCATATCCTTCTTTGAGCCTGTCTCCAGTTTCCTGATCAATCATGGTGCCAACTCTTTGATAAGCAATTTGACCGTTAATTCTTCTACTCACATCATTAATTTTATTTGCCAACTCCTTATTTTTTGCGTCTAACGTCTGCAGGGATTGAGATTCGACAACAGCTTTTTGAGCATCCTGTATCTGAGATAATGCTTCGTCCAATAACTGAGCTCTTACTCCACGTGCTATAAGTTGTTCACGCTCACCTGTAATACGCGACATAAGACTTGCTGCCTGTTGACTAGCGATTTCCCCTGCATTAATTACACTAATTAACCCTTGCCTATCTCTATCAGGTAAATTAATTTTACTTCCCAATCTATTAATTAATCCTGTTTCTACAACGCCTAAGCCTTGCAATCGGTGCGAAGACATGTACGTTTTTGTAAGCTTGTCTTTATTTATCTCCTCGCGTATCCGATCATACCGTTCAACCGGATTTGGAGCAGTAAAAACATCAAGAGTATGATCCAACATAAGATTTGGATCTTTTAATGCATCACTTAGTATAGTTACTATCTCTCCTTTGTTAGGGGCATTTGATGTGTTCTTGAACGCATTTGAAATAAGCTGTCCAAGTTGGTCACGCATTTGTTCACGTTCACCTATATTGGGAGATGCACTTTTTAGTTTATTTTCAACTTCTGGCATATGAAGCAAGCCATAAATTTGCCTTCTTGCCTCCCGCTCTCCGCCAATGACTGGAGACTCACCACTAACGAGGACAAAAGCAGAACGTGCAACCTCTTGTCTAATCAGGCGTGTTTGGCGAATAACCGCGCCCATTTCCATCAGTGCATGCTGAAGCTGCTCTCTCTCTTGAGAAGTTTCTTCCGACATAAGTTTTGATTGTTTTGTAATATCTCTCCCTAATCCGTCTTCAGTCGCAATATTAATTGCTTGATTTCCCAGAAAACTAAATGCGGCAAGCGCTGAATATTTTCTAGCAAGATCTTCTCCCACCATATTTTCCCACCCATTAATAAGATGAGCTGCAATTCTATCTGATGCTATTTGAGAATGTTCAATTGTTGGAGGCACTACTGCTCTAAGATATTGGAGCATTGTAAGAGACTGTTGACCTTCCGTCCGCTCCTCTGGTTGAACTATCAACCTGTTAAGCAAATAGGATGACGTTACATCTTGCACTCTAAATCTAAAAGTTGGACTGTCTCGCATTACTGAAGGGTAATTATCGTTTACGTATTTAGTTCTAGTCATACCGTCAATTACAAGGTAACGATCTATTTCTCCGTGCTCTGAAGAAAATGTTTTAACCTTTGCTACATGTGGGGGTTGGAACAAATCAGGATCGAAACGAGCGCTCATTCTATTATAAGTGTCTTTATGTACTATTAATGCAGCAGGATTATCCCGCATTAATTCTGCAGGATCTAAATATAACACATGTTTACTCTCTGTAATTCTACCTTGTTCACTCTGCTGTGTCATGGCAACCGTATGCTACCATAATCACCAGCTTAAATCAACGGAAATCAGAAAAATCTTCGTGTGGCGACCCCTAGGGTTCAAGCTCAAACGAAAACTATTTTATATAATGTCTTAGGAAGTCGAGGAATTTGGAGTGGTAGATATAGTACATGTAAATATTTAGTATCAAAAGTCCCGGAAAAACAAAGGATTTTTCTAAGATACCGCCGGTTTTAAGACGCAAAAATTTAAGAGGAGGAATTCCAAAACGAAGAGGAATTGGGAATAACCATGGAACTCCTTCTTTTGTGAATGTGTCTATAATAAGATGCGACACAAACCCTATCATAAACGCCCACCAAACAATATCCATATTTACAAGAACAAATGAACTTGAAATTTCAAGCAACTTGCGGAAAAGAAAACCAAACAGTAATATTCCAAGAATTGAATGGGAAATAAATCTATGTCCTCCTAAAAGCGGAGTTACTAACCGACTCACAATTCTTCCTCCCCTGACTCTCCCCCACAAATTTCCAGTTGGCTGGTCTATATCCGGAGCCAATCCTCCGATCATATTCGCGGAAAAAGCAACAATTAAAGTAGGAAGCGATAATTCTTGCAATGGATTTGTCGCAACAGCATACGTTAAAGCGGTAAACGCAGCCAGATCATGTGTCCTTCCGGTCATATATAGATTAGTCTATCACACCTACTCGCTCGGCGGGATGCCGTAGTAGGATAACAAATCTTTTGCGATATCGAAAAATATTGGCGCTGAGGTTTCGGAAGCGTAAATTGAAGTTGTAGGTTTATCCAAAATAACAAGCATTACAAATTTTGGATCATCTGCCGGAGCAAATCCGATAAATGAAGCTATAGTTTTCTCAGGATCATAGTGTCCTGCAACCGGAATAGAAGCAGTTCCAGTTTTCCCTGCGATTCTGTATCCTTTAAGCTTGGTCCATTGCGCTTCTCCTTTGTTAACCGCATTTACCAAAATTTCTGTCATAACTTTTGCTGTTTTTTCGGAAATTGGGCGGCTTATCACCTTAGGTTCTATTTTAATCATCTTCCCGTCAGGTATCTCAACCATTGTTACAACTAAAGGCTTCATCCTTTTTCCTTTATTTGCAATAGAAGAAAATCCGCTTAAAAGCTCTATGGGTGTTAAGGAAATACCCTGCCCAAATCCGGCTGTTGCTAGATCAACTGAGTACCACTCTTCTTTGGGTTTAAGACTAGGCGCAACTTCTCCTTGCAAGTCTATTTCCGTTAGCTGTCCTATACCAAACTTCGTAAGATATGAAATCATCCTATCAACCCCAAGTTTTTGAGCGACAAATACCATACCCGTGTTGTCCGATCGTCTTATAACATCTATCATATTTGTATCTTTGAAATATTTATCATTCCACGTATGAAGCACGTATCCGCCAATCTTAATCGGCTCTGCGCATATATTACAGCGAGTATTAGGATCTACGACCGATGCGTCTAATGCTGAGGACATAACAAGAGGCTTAAGCGTAGATCCCGGTTCAAACGTATTTGAGATAAAAGGATTTTTATACAATTCTTCCTCGTAATCCTGATAGCCACCTGCGGAGAAGGACGGAAATGATGACATAGCCAAAATGTGACCGTTTTGGGGATTCATAACCCCAACCATCCCGGAAGTTGCTCCATACTTTTCTATTCCCTTTTTAAGTCTTGCCTCAACCAAAAACTGAATTGAACGGTCTATACTTAGTTTTAAATTGCTTCCCTCCACTCTTTTGGATCTTTTACTCATCTTGGATAGAATTGGACGCCCCAGAGCATCTTGTATCTCAATTTCGTATTCTTCTTTACCTTTTAACAACCTGTCATAATAGCCTTCCAGTCCAAAATATCCTTTATCGACACCTTCCTCGTCTTTCCCGACAAAACCCAAAACATGCGCAGATAAAGAAGCCTCGGGGTAAAAACGATTAAACTGCTGCTCAAACCCAATGCCATCCAAACCCAAATTGCTAATCGCATCTTTTGTTTTGGGATCTATACCCGATGCTATCTTGACCCAAAAACGATCAAGCGCCAAAAGCGCGCTTATAGACGCGCTATTATTCTTAAGATACAAAGATAAAGTATCTGTAACTTTCTTTTGATCTTTTATAACTTTCGGGTTTGCAAACATAAGATACGATATCTTATTTGAAGCTAATGGAAAATTATCTGAGGTTTTTATTTCTCCCCTTTGAGGCAAAATCTTTCTTACTCCGCTGTACTGGGATAAGGCCATTGCCGAAAGATCATCTCTTTTGATGACTTGCCAATAAAAAAGCCTGCTTATTATTGCAGCAAAAGCAACAGCTAAGATTAAAAAAGTAAAACGAAAACGCCATGTCATTATTGCCTAACAGCTACTACGTCCGATGTAGTTAAAACAAGAGGAGACTTTTCTTTTACAAATCCTAAGACTGCCGCTCTTGATGCAATATTATTAAGTGACGTTTCCAAGAAAATACCTTCGGCGAGCGCAGCATTTTCTGTTTTGTAATATCGTGTTTCTTCTTCAATTTTCCCCAACACAATTCCGGAAGTAGACAACCTATTGGATACTATAGCTTGTACTATAGATAAAAGTATTATTATTAAAAAAAAAGCCGATGTGATTGTTATTTTATGTCTTTTCATATCC
>MFNZ01000040.1 GCA_001782195.1 Candidatus Levybacteria bacterium RIFCSPHIGHO2_02_FULL_37_13 | reverse complement strand
TGCTAATCTATTGGCAACTTCTAGATTGAGCTTTTTCTCCAAAATTTCATTGTTTGAAGTACCAATATCACTTCCGCCGTGTCCAGGGTCAATGCAGACAGATTTTGTCGTAGCATTAAGTCTATTGGGATTTATAAATAAGAGAAACAGTAAGGCAGAACCAGAGAAAAATAAAAATAGAAATGACTTCTTCATGAATATCTTCACGTATAAGTTTACCGCATTTACAATAACTTGTCTACCCTGTTTTATTTGTGACTTTAGCTTCAAGTTTACAGTTAGGACAGATATAAACTTGTTTTTTAATAAATAATCCTTTTGTCATTGGCTGTCCCATATTAGCTTCACATCTTGGGCAGGTCATTGAACCATCAGGATTAGTAGTAATAGTCATCCGTCTTCCGTCAAACTGACTTGCTGGCTTGGTAGGTTGCTTGCTGCCTTTTAACAAGTCATCTATCTCTATTGTTGTTTTGTGGTAGATTTTGTTATATAAGGCTCTTTTAGGATTGGTAAGTATTTCCATACCGCGCGGAGCCTTAAGACCCATACTATGCCTTAACATTCTCTTCCAAGAGGTTCTTGCTGCAATCCTACGCTTCAATGATGGCACTCTAATTCCGAACTTCATATAGGTTAACCCAAAATCTGCATCTTACTTCAAATTATAGCAAAAACTCTTTACGTACTCTTCTTGTATTTTTCAAAAATCTCCTTAATTTCTGCTTCGGAAGCCTTATAGTTCCCCATTTCTCCCAACAATTTGTCAACATGCTTGACTGCTTCAAGATTGGTGAGCTTCGTAAATACGTTTTTAAGCTCTAACAACAAACTTATCATTAGTTGTTTTACAATTGCATCGAAGTATTGAAGAGTATAGTGCAGGCCAGAAATCCCTTCGAAATCAAAGTCTTCGTGGAATACGTCTATTGTGTCCAAAAGTGCAACGTACGAACTATGTGTATATAGCGAGTAGATTCCATACACATCGGTCTTATTATCGTACACTGGCAGTTCAGTTGAGTTAAGTTCGCCAGAGTTCAGAACTTTATGTAAAGTTTCTCTCGCAGTTTTATTGTCGATGATTTTTCCTTCAAACCAGCTTTTCAATCGTTCTTCTTGTCCCTCTTCCAAAAATAAAAAGGCCAAATCAAGTGATTCATGTCCAGAGCGTGCAAGCTCCATGATCTCGACATTTCTGCCATCCTTTGCAAGAGTAATTATGGTTTCCAAATTGCCATAAGTTTTACAAATCAATATGTAGACTGCTGTTATAGCATTCTGTTCCCAAATATGAGAAATGGAAAATTTAATACTTTTAATTAGGGTTTTTATTTCAGGCATTTTCTCTTCAAGTGATGCAGCAGCCTGTTGAAGTTGGTGTTTGGTTTTCTGTTTTTCATTTTCAGGATATGTCAGATTCGAGAGAAAGTAATTGTGTCCTTTCCTATTTTTTAATTTCTGGACTCGATCTTTTATTCTTTCTGCCAATCCTTCTTTTAGTTTGTTTGCAGCTTTCATTTGTTACTTTTTCCTTTGTTTTCTATATTCCAAACAATTTTTGAAAATATGCAGATATTACGCTTATTAGAACTCCTATCAGAACTGTTCCTGCACCAGCCAGTAAAACTGCTACGAGTGGTTGCTTGTTTATATACGTAAGAATATGAATGATCTTATCGAGCCGTGATTGTACTGTGGTGAAAATCTTTTCTTGTTGTTCAAAAAGTTTTCGTTTTCTTCTTATATCCAGCTCGATTTGAGCCCTTTCAAATTGACTGCCAGAAACGTGCGTATTTTCAGCTCGTCGTACTATTTCCTCTAATTCTTCGTCTGATGCATTTTTTATATCCATAATTTCGTTAAGTTATATTTTGAAATGTTTTTAACCAAGCAACTAATTGAGCGGTATATTTTTCAAGATCGTTGATTGGGGTAGGAAAACTATATGTGAACATTGCACTTAGAAGGCTTTTGGGGACATTTTCAAGTCTTGGGTTTATTTGTCCAAGAGATGCAAACAACGCTTCGGAGTACTTTTTATACATCATGGATAAGTCTAATTGCGGAAGGGTTACTCCAAGTGCTTGGAACTCGGCACTTAACTGTGTATAGGCATCAGGTGATGTAGCAGGAGTGTTTATTGCACCTGAATGGAAAGGAATAATTAGTTTTCCGATTGTGTATGTATAACCAGTAGCCGAAGACTGTAAGTATGCTTCATATTTATCCGAATGTTCAATCATTTTGTTTCTGTAAAACCTGATCTTAAAGTACTCTGGCAAGATTACGCCGTATTTTTGCTCAAATACTCTTCCAAATCTGTTAAGTTCCTCAATAAAGCCGAAGTAATTTAACTTTGCTTCAACTGATTCTAATGACTGGTCAATCATTTCTTTGATGGTAATTGATCTTGTTCCTTGTTGAGGATTTTTGAACATTTCCTCATGTCTTTTCCAAGATTTTTCCGAAACAGAATACATTTGTTGATATCTGACTCTGCATACTTGGACAAACGTACTTGTGTGAAGCAACTTTTCGTCTATTACTTCTCGAAGTTGCATTCCTGCTTCTGAAAGTTTTACGGCTATATCATCAAATGGAGTATTCATGCTCGCATTATATCAAAATAATGACGATATATCTTAAAAAGGCAAAAGTTGTCCGGCGGAGACTTTGAGGGCTTTTGCGAGCTTTTCTAGTAATTCAAAAGAACGAGTATTTCAGCGAAATTATTATACATCTTTTGAAATATGTATATAATTACAATATGGGTGTTGTGAGGCCTCCGTGGATTTCCAAAAGCTGGTTTGAAAAATGTCCTTTTAATTACTGTGATCATTTTGGGAATCAAGAAGTACTTGCAACTATTTGCAAAGTCTGCAAAGAAGACGTAGAGAGAAATCGGTTTTACAAAAAAGCTGGCAAGAATCCAAATGATTGGAAATATGTTTTCCAGGAGATGGTGGAAAACTTCGCAAAAGTTCATAAAATGATCGAAAAGGACGCAAAACGGCTAGGTATTGACCTTACCAATATTCCAGACGAAAAAGATTCTGCGCCCGAACCGGAAACGTATCCTATTTTTCTTTTAATGCAAGGCTATGGAGACCATGCAGAAAAAATAATAAAAAATCTTTCTGCAGTTCCGATTGATTCAAACATGGAATTAGTTACGAGAGCAGTCGACGGTCTTGCGCATTCACGTGGATACGTTATTGCAAAAACCGCACGAGCCATCAATAGCAGGTACGAAGAAAAAGGCGATGAAAATATGCAAGAACTCGCAGATTCAAAAACATCTGCTCTGTTTGTATATATGGCAATCGAAAGAAACAGCAGGGCTTTACTTGCGTTGGCGAAGCATAAGCCGCTTCGTGACTGGCGAGAAAACCATGTAAAATTCGCATCTGTCAGTCTTGACCTTTTGGATATGTTACGAGAAGAATTTTTTCCGGAAGACATTTTAGACTACGAAGAATTCGGATCCGAAGAGTATGACAGATGTTTTAAGGAAGCATAAACCGAGTTACTTCTTGAATTCCCCGCGTGAATTAGAACCAGAAAAATTATGTGGTGGATTTATGGATTATTTAGTGCTAAAATCACTAGTGCACTTTAATATTCCCCTGTAGCTCAATGGTAGAGCAGGAAACTGTGAAGATCGCAGCTCTTGGCAGAAATGCTGAGATGAGAATCGGGTTAATTGTCGGGAAGCCCTGAGTAAATCGAAGGGTAATCCGCAGCCAAGCTTTCTATCGAAAGATAGATCGAAGGTTCAGAGACTATACGCCCGAAACCTAAAGTTGAAAGACAATGGTTGTGAGATAGTCCAAGCCTTTTGGTAACAGAAGGGCACTTGTAATTTCAAGGTTGGAGGTTCGAATCCTCCCGGGGGAGCAAGGAGAAGAATGCTTAATTTGGCTTGTTCTGACAATCTATCTCAGGACCATCCCAGAAATATTGACTTTTAAGAATTCATTTGATAACATGCAAACATAATGAAACCACTCAAGATTCTTTTCCTTGTTGGGATTTTAGCAATTCTTGCTTGGGTAGTTTCCCCAACCTTGGCGGCACCTTTCCAAAGGATGAAAGCTCCTAATTTAGAATGGGTGGAGGAAACCTTTGTTGATTATTCGCATGCAGGGCCTGGTCCACATCCGACTACCGAGTCTAACAACTTTCATTTAACCCAAGGGGGAATTAAGTGGTTTGGCGGTGGCACAGTGAAATATGAGATTTCTGGCGTTGAAGATGTGACGGGCGGTAATACTGCGATTGAGACAGCTGAAGCGACCTTGGATGGATTTGTTACTACACGTACTTTCATAAGAGATGATGCTTCTCCAACTGCAAATCTTTGTGGCGGTAATAATAGGGTAGTATGGGCTTCCATTGATGGTGCTGATGGAGTTTTAGCTACAGCGAGTGTCTGCAGAAATGTGGCAACAAAAGAGATTGCCGGTTTTGCAGTAACGTTAGATACTGGAGAATCCTGGGCAACTGACGGAAGTTCTTCAAGTTTTGATGTGGAGAATGCCGCAGTTCATGAGTTTTTGCATGTTGGAGGTCTTGATCATACTAATGCGCCAAAGGATGGATGTTTAACCTCCTATAGATTTGCTGGTCTTGGAGAAACCCAGAAGCGAACTTTAGGGTTGGGGGATAAATTAGGTATGGATACGCTCTACAGTACCGGCGACACAAGTTCAGGGCCTGGCTGTGGTTTTTAAAGGGAAACTAAGACAATTTGAAGGGAATTTTTAATTTCTAACCATCTTTATTCCAACTGCCCGAAAGGTAGTTTTTTGAAGGGAGGTGAAGAAAATGATTAAGACATTTGTTGGAGTCGTAGTTGCCTTATTGTTCGTCGTAGCCGTTGCTGTGTTTACTCCTAATGATGCATCAGCCCATTCCGCGTTCTTTTTTGGACCTGTTGTGTTTGAACCAGATACAGTTACTTTAGTCGGCTGTGTAGACGATGAGACAGCCAATGCTCTCATCGCAAGCGGCGCATTCATTACGCCAGCGCCTTTTGTTCTTTGCACAGAAGGTCATACTAGCGTTATGCGTATATTGCCGCAAGTACCAGGGAGTTAATGGGGTGGTAATATTAAAATATAGTAACTAGAGTGTTGGTTGGGCTTGGGGAAAGAGGGTAAGTTGTTCTAAGAAACGTTTGAAATAAGTTCCAACATAATCAGCTAGGGCGAGCCAAGCGGAGGCTTGTCTATCAGGAGGGCCTATATTTTGGTCTGGATCTGCCCATTAAACTACAATCTTTGGTTCGAAAATCGTCTTTTCTGTAACACTTTTTCTTAAATAGTTGCTAAACTTGGCTGTAATTTCTTAATTTCTCCCCATCTTTGCCTCAGTTCATTTATATAACTGGCGTTCTCAAAAACCTTAATTATTGCATCGAAACTTTGCTGTATACTAGCGTAAGGCGTGGGGAGCAAAAATTACAAACAAAAATCAGGTAGACAAATCATACTAAAAGCCTTAAACTTATAAGTAAGCATATTTATGAAGAAGCCATCTATATTTGTATCCTTCTTTGTTTCTGTCTTATTGCTTCTCTTGCACTTAAACCCTGTCCTTGCCGTAGGAAAACCACCATCTCCTCCTCCATCAATTTCCAACTCCGTATGCATAGACCCTGGACACGGCGGAAGTGATATTGGTACTTCAAACAATGAAATTTTGGAGAAAAAGCTCAATCT
>MFNZ01000039.1 GCA_001782195.1 Candidatus Levybacteria bacterium RIFCSPHIGHO2_02_FULL_37_13 | reverse complement strand
CCCGAAGGGCGCGTGGAGAAGTATTATGAAAAAACAATGGAAATGGTATGTTTATATAATTGAATGCAAAGATGGAGCTTACTATACAGGATTAACATGGAATATTGTCAATAGAATAGAGCAGCATGTTTCTCGACTAGGCTCGAAATATACAGCAAAGCACGGAGTTAAGAAGCTTGCGTATTACGAAGAGCATGAAGACTTAGAAGTAGCAAGAAATAGGGAGAGACAAGTTAAGGATTGGAGCCAAAAGAAGAAGCGTATATTGATTTCAGGAGAATGGAAAAAAGATTGGTAATTTTATTCTTCGAGTGAGGATCCGCCATCTGGCAGAGACGAATCGAGAAGCAGTGAACAGTTCTCGACTCGCTATGCTCGCTCGAACAATAAATGTTAAAAGAAAATGATTTGAAATTTAATGAAAGATATGGGATAAAGCTCGTCAGCTTAATAAGCAGTCGTATGAAGCAAAAACAAACTTTTCTCTATATTTTCTTAATTTTAGTCTTGGCTTTGATGGTTCTGCCATTAATGTCCACGTTTAACGACATTTTGACCAGAATCGTAATGAGCCTGGATGCTTACCGATTTATACAGGATATCGTGATTCCATGGGAAGTACGGATGGTTGGAGTAATTTTATGGCCTTTTGGATTTCAGCCGGCAGTTGTTGGGGAATATCTTGCGATTGGAAAGGGAGAGCCATTTTTAATTGAGATCGCTTGGAATTGCATTGGCTGGCAGTCATTGTTATTTTTTATTTTAACCGGATGGATAGGATTTCAGGGAGACCGCTATACTAATTATTCAAAACTTAAAGCATGGATGATAGGACTTTTAGGCACTTTTTTGGTAAATTTGCTTCGGATAGTTGTGGTTGTTTTAACAGCGTATTACTTTGGGCAAAATGTGGCAATAATACTTCATGACTATGGCTCTACGCTTGCAGTAGTTGGGTGGTTATTTTTCTTCTGGTGGTTCTCATATAGTTTTGTGTTAGAAGAAAAAAGGTTGTAGTATAGATATATGTCCAGTCTTCGTTTTTCATATTTTATAAAAATAGGGATTCTTTTTCTTGCCTACTTTATTACAGCAAAAATTGGTTTGTCGTTTGACGCAGTGAGTGGATTTGCCACTCTTGTCTGGCCTCCCTCGGGGATTGCCTTAGCAGCTATACTTCTTTTTGGTTATCGTCTTTGGCCCGGGATTTTTTTAGGCGCATTTTTAGTAAACCTGATAACCGGAGCGCCATTTTTTGCAGCAATTGGTATGGGAACCGGGAATACCCTGGAACCTCTTTTGGGAGCGTATTTGATGCGCCGCTTTACCGGGTTTAAAGATACATTCCTTGATCTAAGACAGGTGTTGGGCTTTATTTTCCTGGCAGGATTTCTTAGTTCGCTAATCAGCGCTACTTTTGGCACATCAAGCTTGTATTTTAACGGTGCTATAGATATTTCCGTGTATCTTAAGACCTGGATTGCCTGGTGGTTAGGAGATGTATTAGGAGTTCTTATATTTGTTCCGCTTATTATCTATTGGAGTAGATGGCGCAACGTTTACTTTTCAATAAGAGAAACAGCTGAGGCTTTATTGATGCTTTTTCTTCTTTTTATCTTTTGTCTTATTATTTTTGGCGAGATTTTAGGCGAACCATTTATAGATCCTTTGCTTATTTTTCTTCTCTTTTTGCCTCTAATCTGGTCGGCACTTCGCTTTGGTTTTCGAATGACAATTTTTTGCATCCTTAGCCTATCGGTTATTTCTATAATTGCCACAATGTCAGGGCGGGGTCCATTTGTAAGAGTAAGTCTGGCTGAATCGCTCGTATTTTTACAGATTTTTATGGCTGTTATATCATCAACAAGCCTTATAATTACTGGTATTATAGACAATCTTAAGCAGGTTAAAGAAGAATTAACAAAGTTTAACCAGGAGCTTGAGATTAAGGTCAAAAAGCGCGCAAATGCTCTCATTAAGTCAAAAGAAGAACAGCTGAGGCATGAGATACAACTTGAGGAAAAAGAGCGTGATTTTGTTTCAATGGCGTCCCATCAGCTCTTAACGCCTATTGCTCTGATACGAGGGTATTTATCAATGCTTCTTTCCGGCAAGTATGGTAACGTAGATTCAATTGCAAGCGGTTATTTGAGCGAATCGTTGAAAGGCGCGCAGCGCATGGCGAAGCTGGTTAAAGATCTTCTAACAACTTCCAGCATTGAAAGTGGTCATATAAAGATAGAGAAGCAAGTGTTTGATCTGACCGTTGTTTTGCTGGAAGTCTTAAAAGATTTTCGGTCAAAAGCAGAACAAAAACATCTCAAATTTATCGTTAATGTCAGGAAAGAATCATCATCTGTTCTTGCGGATATTCATTACACTAGAGAAGTTCTTGCTAATATTATTGATAATGCTATCAAGTATACAAAAAAAGGAGGTATTAGCTTTACTGTAAAAAAGAGCGCTAATGGTTTTATTTCTATATCTATAGAAGACACAGGTATTGGCATAAATAGAAATGACATTCCTCATGTTTTTGATAGATTTTATATGTCAAAGAATTGGTTGACCCGCCAAAGCGATTCAAATGGTTTGGGGCTTTATATTTCCAGGTTGCTTGTTGAAAAAATGGGTGGTACAATAACGGTTGAAAGTCAAGTTGACAAGGGGAGCGAGTTTATTATCAATTTGCCGCAAGTATGATTATGCCAAAAATTCTTATAGTTGAGGATGATTTACCATTATTGCGAATGTATCAGGTGGTACTTCAAAAAGCAGGCTGCCAGGTTCTGTCTGCCCTTGATGGAGAAGAAGGGATTGAAAAAGTAAGGGATGATAATCCGGACTTAATTTTACTTGATGTGGTCCTCCCAAAAAAGAACGGATTTCAAGTATTAGAATATCTTAAGAGTGATGTCAATTTCTCACGCATTCCTGTTGTGTGTCTTAGCGTGTTGCACCAAGAAGAAGATATAGAACAGTGTAAAAGGCTTGGCGCAAAGGATTTTTTGGTAAAAACAGACGTGGATCCTGAGGATGTGATTTCAAAGGTCTTATCATACATAAAACCGCATTAGTAAATATTTTCTTCGTCGTCATCCTCAATTCTTAAGTTTCTTCTTTGCGAATTTGAGAAAGGTGATCTTTTTGAAACATCAATAAATCGAATCTTAAGGTATGACCAAACCCAAGAAAAAAGAGCCACGGCTGAAAAAAGATAGAGGAATGCTCCTGCAGTTTCCATGCCCTCAAATCCCTCTTTTGTTTTAAGCGAATAAAAAAATTCAGCAATTGCGATAAGCGCAAAGCCAATACCAAGAGGAATAATATCCCGGTGTTTTGTAGTGTATGCAAGTTGCAGCATTGATAGGGCAATAAGTATGGCTTGAAGGGTGAGAAAATCATGGTCTTTGAGAAACGGGAGCGCAACAATGGCGATAATGATTCCTAATTGAAATTTTGATTGAGGATCGGCAATAAACGCAAGGAAGATTGCGAAAAAGGAAATAGAGGTTAACCAGATTAATACGTGGAGGAAAGAAGTTGGTATGGATTGGTCAAAGAAGGTGAGGGTGGATCCTATTCCAAGACCAGCAAACCCAAGGGCTTTAAGCATGGTTTTCATCTCGATTCTTAACATTAATGAATCTACAAACAGCCAGCATAGTGAAAAACAAGCGGCAGCAAAAGTAAGGAGTGCAATGGGTTCTACAATGTTATTCGCCATGTAATTTTATTTAATACTAAAAAGAGGAGATATGCAAGATTTCCTTTTAGCCTCAATTTAGTTTTTTGGCAAAGTAATAATTAAACGAAGTAGATATGCGTCTGTAATCAAATCGTTCGTCCTGGGGCATTTTAGGGGCATAAAATATTTTTGACCAAAAAATCAGTCAAAAAACCTCAAAAACTGTATAATTTTGCATATTTTAATTTTTAAAAACTTTTATGCAGAAAAAACAAAAATTTTAAAAAAACGTAACTACCCTTATTTATCTATTATAATGTTATAAGAAAACTTAAAAAAAATAAAGTTTACGTACAACTAGAGTTCAAGAAACTTTTTTTGTAAAATAAAAACTGGTTTACAGTAGCACAAAATTAATAGCCTATATCTAGTTAAATATAAATATAAAATTTGTAAATTGGAAATAAATAGATACAACATTCAATGTGAATAATGAATAATTTGATATAAAATAGTATTCAATAAAGCATTCGTCTTATAACTTATTATTATCACATTTTTACTGCCGATAAAACGAGAACATTAACTTTGAAGACTTGAATCGGGAAACGAACAGACATTGTTATATAGGGTACTCTTATTAAATGGTGTTTTTATAGTTAACATAATGTCCACATATAGCCTCGAATTAAAAATTATAAATTTTAGTTTAAATAATTGAAAAAATGTGTTAGGTATATAACCGATAGTAATAACTAATAAGGTACCTATAGTAAAAAAATGTTTCAAAGTTTTTTGGACTCATAGTTATATAAAAATAAAGACCTATATTTAACGAAGTAAGGACGTTTAAATTTTAGTCAAATTTTAGTCAAAAATCTTTATCCACATAATTTTTTAAAATCTAAAAAAATTATAAAAGCCCGTAAATAAAGCAAAACTCTTGACAATTAAAACTTGTTTAGTAATTTGTTTAGAAAGGTACCTTTTGTCGTTTTTTATGGAAACTTCGACTATAAGAGGAGAAAATGCAACCCTATAGGATCTTGACATCCAGTTATCATTAATGTTAACGTTTTAATGTGAGTAAAATCCTGTCCGTCGAAGAGAAGATTCGGCTTATAAAGAAAGCACAAAAAGGAGATAGTGTATCCAAAATATGTAAAAAAGTTCAAGTATCACGAGCAATTTTTTATAAATGGTTAAAAACTTATGAAAATGCTGGTTCAAGGGCAAAAAAAAAGGCGCTAACTCCCAAATATTTAAGCGGAAACAGGCATTGGAAGAAATTAAGCACAACGGTTGAAAAAAAGATTTTAAAAATTGCCATAAAAGATTCTTCTTTTTCTTCTCAAAAAATCGCAAAGATTGTAGGCGTAAGCAAATCCGGTGTTTTTGATGTTTTAAAAAAGCATGGACTTAACACAAAACAGCTTCGGGAAGACTATATATATAGGAATGGTAAGAGTCTGGTTAAAGAAAAATCTATTTCATATAAAGTAACCATGGTTCGGAGGCACGAGGCAGGGGATAGAGTAGCTGATATCTGCAGAAACTTTGATGTATCACGAACAATATTCTACAAATGGTTAAAGCGATATTCCGCAAAAAAGAATTATGATGAGGAAGTAAAAAGGGAAGCCCTTGAGAGTCTTCGTCCAAAAGGAGAGCGTCATTGGAGGTTTGTGCCTGAGGCTAAGAATCTTGTTCTAAGTGTTGTAACTGAACATCCTGAATATTCAGTTCACAAAATAAGTAAAGTTCTTTTTCAAAAGGATAATAGGCATATATTAAGCAGTTACGGAGTTCATACTTTACTTTCGCGTCTTAATCTCACCACCTACCAGCGTCGTTTAGCATATTCCAAGACCGTATCGGAGGCAACTGCCGGTAAAGTAAGTGTGCCTCAAGTTTCGGAAGACTGGAAAGCGCCTATTTTTGGACAGATACCATCGGTATCAGCGCAAGCTCCCCCCTTCACCAAGGCTTCGGGGGGGCAAGCCTCCTTTCTCTTCAAAAAGGTTATCTCTTCTAAATTCTTCTTTCCTCTTCTATCGGTTATCACGATTAGCTTCATCTTCTCGGTAGTATTAAATAATCTCCAATATGGACAGGGAATAGTAGGCAAGGTAGGTATTCTTTTCTCATTCTTAGCGCTCTTTTTAGGTATGTTCTTCTTTATCTACTCGATGAAATACTATCTTACTATTGCTATTGTTTTGTCGTTCTCGAGAAGGAAAGAAGAAGGAAATAGAGGTGATAGGGGGAATAGGGTACCGGGTTTAAACAGTGATATTTCCTCTGTTAGATTAGAAAGACACCCTTTTGTATCTATTCATATTGCTTCATACAATGAGAAAAGAGTTGTTGAGAGACTATTAAAAGCAGCAACATCTCAAGATTATGATAATTATGAAATAGTTATTGCAGATGACTCCAATGACGAAACAACTCAGATTATTACAACTTATCAATCGTCCTTCGGCAAGCTCAGGACCTCGCTTGGGGATGGATATGCTTTAGATGAGTGTGAAATCCGATCCGGCCTGACCTTGAAACACCTTCACAGAACTTCCCGCTCGGGTTTCAAAGGAGGTGCTCTTAAAGGA
>MFNZ01000038.1 GCA_001782195.1 Candidatus Levybacteria bacterium RIFCSPHIGHO2_02_FULL_37_13 | reverse complement strand
AGAGATACCTTATTAATAATTTTTATTCGTCTCTTATCTCTTTGGCAAAACCCCTATCACCCAAAACTATTCTTGATGCCGGATGCGGAGAAGGATTTACAATGCACAACCTGGTAAAAAACAAAATCGGACAAACTGTTACAGGAATAGAATTTTCCTATGAGGCAATTGCTCTTGGAAAAAAACTTTTCCCTACACTTGATTTTAAGCAAGGAAGCGCTTATGAGCTTCCATACAAAGATAATTCGTTTGATCTTGTGGTTTGCACAGAAGTTCTGGAGCATCTGGATAACCCAAAACAAGGACTCAAAGAAGCTGTAAGGGTTACAAAACGATATGTAATTATTTCTGTTCCAAATGAACCATTTTTTATGCTTAGCAACTTTTTGAGAGGAAAAAATCTCTCAAGACTGGGCAACGATCCAGGACATATCAACCATTGGACAATTCTATCTTTTCAAAACTTCCTGAAAGTTAACGGCGTAAAAATAAAAATATTAAAATTCCCGTTTCCATGGATATTGGCTTTAGGAGAAAAGAGATAGTTTTAAGAGTTCTCAAATTTAAGAATAGCCTTTTCCCTCTCTGCTCCTTGTGGCCTTTGAGAGGCATTAATTATAAGGTCTGCCAAAAAACCGGTAAAGAAAATTTGAATCCCGCTAAATACGAGAATCATCCCAAAGAAAAAAAGCGGACGCGTTGCAATAGCCTCACCCTGCGCATGGATAATTGCAAGATAAGATAGTATCATTACTCCTAGCAAAGAAATAAAACCTCCTACCGTACCGAAGAAGTGAAGTGGTCTTCTTGCATATTTGCTTAAAAAAAACATTGTAAACACGTCGGGCAGATCTTTCCAAATTTTTGAAAAACCATATTTAGATTTACCGAACTCCCGTTTTTTATGTATAACCGGAATCTCTAAAACACTAAAACCCTGTTGATGCAATAAAAGCGGAATAAATCTGTGCATTCCTCCATACAGGTATAGGCTTTTTGCCGCATCCCTGGTATACACTTTTAATCCGCAATTATAGTCATGCAAACTAAAGCCCCAGATAATTCCTGTAAGATAATTGAAAAGTTTTGAAGAAATAATTTTTGGCAAGGGGTCTTTTCTATCTTTTCTCCATCCGCAAACTAGATCCCAAGCGCCTTTTGTTGCATTATCTATAAGTTTGGGAATCTCGGAGGGTATATCTTGTAAGTCCGCATCGAGAGTTGCTATATAATCTCCGAACGCCTTTTGAAATCCAAAGGTTAACGCTTCCGCTTTTCCCTGGTTTTTTCTAAAAGAAAAAATCCTGACTTTATTATTTTTCTTGGCAATTCCTTTAAGAATTTCCAATGAGGAATCCGTTGATCCATCGTCAACAAAAATAATTTCATAGCCCTTGGCTATTTTTCCTAATCCCCTGACAAGTTCTTTATATAACAAGGCCAAACTTTCTTCCTCGTTAAACAATGGAATAACTACACTTAACATATTTTTAGGCAGGATGTATGTAATTATACGTCAAAATTGCATTACTAACAATAAAGATGTAAAACCATATGTTTCCCAACGACCTAAAGATTCTTTTTTTGTTAAAAAGGAGCGCTAAAATAAATGGCCCAAACATAACAAATATAAGTAAGCGAAATATCAAAGGTGTGAGTCCAAAAGGCTCTTCATAAAGATAGTAAATATTGTAAAATCCGACAGTTAACATCATTAGAATAATAAAAACGCTTTGTTTAGTCAGACTCTCAACAAGAAACCTTGCGCTAAATATTGCCATGAATGGAAACATAGGAATCATATACCATCCCATTTCTCCTTGCTCTGTCAGGGAAAATATAAGTAAGATAAAATAAATTAGAGACGGAATAAGAAGTATTTTGTTTTTACTATAATCAAGAAAACTTAAGAAAAAACATATAATGCCAAACAAATACCAACCGTCAAAATACACTTTATTAACAATAATGGGTGTTGATATTAAATACTGCAAAGTTTTTGGCCCGATATCTCTATCTGATTGGAGCGAAATAATTTTCCGAAATACTTCCCAATCAAAATACATCCCGTATAAACCATAAGATAAAATAATTAACGTTGATATTGTAATTAATATAAGTAAAAATTTAGATTTTATTTTGTAGGAAATAAAAAAGTAAAGCATCGTTAGAAAAGTTACTATACCTAATTCTTTTGTCCAAAAAGAAAGACCGCAAAGAATAGATATTATCGTGGTTTTAATCAATGTTATTTTCTTATTTAGAATATAAAAAAGATAAATTGCCAAAAGCATTAATGGCGTTAGGACGTTTTCGGCAAAAACTACTCTGCTGCTTATTGCAAATATTGCTGTAGTTGAATAAATAAGAAGCGCCCAGACGCCTGTTTTGAAATTAAAGATTTTCCACGCAAGTAAAAAAACGAGTATTTGCGAAACAGTTGATAAAAAAATTGGAACGAGTCTTACTGTTTTTAGATTTACTTCAGGGAATGAATCTTGCCCAAATAATATTGACCAACCGCCAACAATAATACCTGCAAAAGGCGGATGGTCAAAATATGGATAAACAATCGGAAAATAGAGTTTGTCAATGGTTAAATGCTGTAAATTTTTATATGCAGTAAATGCTGACCAGGAAATGGGTATATGTTTTGTAAGCAAACTTATCCCTAGGAAAGAATATGTATATTCATCGCTTGATGCTCCTCTTTGAGGATACACCGAATAGTTATGCAGTCGGAGAATAAGACCAAGAAGAAGGATAAAAATAACTAATGTTATCTTAATCTTTGTCATAAACCTTTAGGTTTTCTACTTCTTACTAAGAATAATAAGCATAATAATGTTCCTACAAGAGTTAACCCGCTTATAACTAATCCTATATTGACAAACTTCTGAGGCTCATAATAAACTTCAAGGGAATATTCGCCATCTTTTGGTAGAACAAAACTATTTAATATATTATTGAACTTTGAACTTTGAACTTTGTCCCGATTTGATCGGGATGAACTTTTTGCTACCCAGTTTCGATCAAAACTTTCAGAAAAAACTAAAATATCATTTTTTTTAGCATTAGAAACTTTTACTTTATATTTTGTAGGATTTATCGTTTCATATGCTATCTTTAATTCTTCATTCTTAATCGTTGATTCAATAAAGAAATGATCTTTTGGATTTGACAACTCAAACACTGAAATCTTTCCAAAAGGATCACTACCATAACAATTTAACAATTTAACAATTGAGCAATTTACCTGTTTTAACCAATTAATCTTTTTTAATTCTTCAATCGTTTTTAAATACTGTTTTTCATCATATTTTCTATCACTTAGAAAAATCTCTCCTTCGGAATCGTAAGGAACAATAACATATTTTACCGAAGCATTCTTCAGCATAATCATCGTTAATGGACCGTCCAAAAACAACTCTTTTTTACCTACAGCTGGGTGGTTATTGGAAAAATAACCAAATCTTTGCCATTGAGGAATCCATAGTGTTCTGAAAAATTCCGTCTGGCTATGCAAAAAATCTTTCAAAAGAGCATATTCTTTTGGGACTTCGTGTTTCCTAAACGTCCCTCCCAATTCTCCTAAAAAAACAGGCCGAATAAGAAATATAAAATATAAAATAGTAAATACTAAAAATAATAAAGGCAGTGTCATCCTGAACGAAGTGAAGGATCTCCCCAACCACTTGTAAATCGAATAAACACTAAAAGGTATTAGGACACTGTAAGACAACACAACCAATAAGTAAAACTTAGTAGGGTCTCTAAACATAATAAAACCGGGAATATATTCGTATAACCAAAGATATACGTTACCAAATGGCTCATTCATTCCCTTTGCCAAAAATGCCCCAAGTAAACCGATTAGAGCAAAGAAAATAATATTTATAGATTTTGACCCTTTTATAAACAATAAAGAAGAATATGCCAATATCGGTAACATTATGAATTCCGGTTTCATAAATCCTGTTTTACCAAAGATGTTCTCCGGCCAATTGGGATGAAGCAAAGAAAAAGAATTCTCAAATAATGCAAAGCTGAAAAAACGCAATTGAGAAAAAGGATTTTCCACAATGAAATGTTCACCGAGGTCTATCTTAAAAATAATACTCGGCAATATCCAAAAAGCATGAAGAGAAAGTGTAATTAATAAAGGAATAGCAAAAACAAAAAAAATTCTCTTCAGTGATGAATATGTTAATAAAAAATAAATAAATACTGCACCTAATACTATATATGCAATTCTAAGGTCAAAAAATACATTAATTGCCAAAACTATCCCCGTCAATAAAGGAATTTGAAAATTTACACTTTTTAAACCAATGGTGTCTATCAACTTAATAAAAACCCCTAAAACAAGCGGCGCGACAGAATATGCCAAAGCTAGTCCTACCTGACCCCCTCCAAAAATCGCAAGTGCGTAGGTATTAAATATGTATAAAATCCCAGCAAAAACATTTAAATATATGTTTTTATAAATTCGTCTAGACAGAAAATAAGAAGAAAGGAAAGATAAGCACAAAATTGGCCAAAAGTACAATAACTTTTCTCCTATAAACCACGGGATATGCAGAGCTTGAGTTAAGAAAAATCCCCCAAACGATAAATATGAATTAAGACTTAGCAAATGAAGATTTGATCCTCCAAGCCCGGAGTTAAGGCTTGAATCCCATGCATAAGAATAATCAAGAATTTTAGAGAGAGTTTCCGACCAGAAAAATCTCCAATCTCCCCCAACAAGTGGATAAGACGAATACCAAAGATCAAAAGGCAAATGAATCATTTTTTATTTTTCCTTTTCAAATCTACAATATACGAAGAAAAATCTTGAATAAACCCCAATAGTAGCAAAAAATAAACAAGAGCTCCAAATTCTTCAGCAACAGATTCTTTTCCTAAAAGCAAAAATATAAGCGCTAAAATAATTAACAAAATCCCAACAAAATAATTTACCCATTGTTTAATTTTCAATACAATAACAACTATTACCCATGTAATTAAAAATGACTGCCAGAAAGATAAAAAAATATTTATATAGGGAACTCTGGAAAAAATCGTAAGGAATATAAATAGCAATATTATAAACAAATATTTCTTGTATTTTGTTAAGTATTTACTTTTGTCCTTTAAACCTAATACGTCGTATACAACAAACGCTCCAAACAATACAAGCGTTATCAGATAAACTACCCAAGAGGATAAATATAAATTAATATAAGGAAAGTTAGAAAACAGAGTTAGACTAATAAATAATGGCATAAGTGTAAAATATTTTATATATTTAAAGTATTTATTTTTCATTTTTAAATTTTCTATAAAACAAATAGATTATGCTTCCGAAAAAAGTAACCAATGAAATTAAAAATCCAGCATAGGATGCTCTTTGGGGAAAATATTCAATTATTATGTCATATGTTCCTTTTTTTTCCACCACCCATGCATTTGTATACTGATTGAGGACAAAGTGATTTTTTTCATAAAGAAACTTGGATGAAAAAAAGTTGCCAATGCTTGATTTGGTGTTATCTACAAAATACAATTTCCAGTTAGCATTGTATGCCTCCTGAAAACCAAGAGCGTATGCGCTTTTTGCATTTCCTACATGAACTTGGTATTTTGTAGGATTTATTTTGCTAAATGATATTTTTGGCGTAATAAATGCTTGTGAATTAATTTTTTTAGTAATAGATATGTCTGGAATACTTACTTCATTAATATTAAAATTTTTAATTTCAAAAACGCTTTTTTTTGCGCTATCTTTAGAATCAAGTAAATAAATTGATATGCCAGCCTGATCAAATCCAGCATAAGGAGTAAACACATAATCAAATTTATTCCATACTCCGTTGTAATCCGCATATAACGTTTTTAATTTTTTTGCGATCTGCTTATCTTTTGATCCTTTTTTAAATTGATAAATAGATAAGTTAGGAGAATCACCATCAATCAATTTATACTCAAAGCTAATACTATAAGTGTTTTTATCGCTAAAATCTTCTATTCCAAAATCAACTTTCTCATTTGTTTTAAGATTTATAACTTGTTTTTTATTTTCTCCATTATCTATTAGAAGATTTGGCCCCTGAGGGTACACAAGCTCAATACGATGATTCCCTTCCTTAAGAGAAATATTATTTAAATATTTTAATAAATTTCCATCTAGAATAATGCGTTGCGGATATTTCAGAACATTCATTAAATTAATATCGTATTCACCAGCACTTGTGATAGTAAACGCATATTTTAAATCATTCATTGATTTTGTGAGCCAGGCTTTGTTTTTTAGATAGTTAATGTAATTATCCATATAATTTATAAGATTTAAATATTCATGCGAGTCTATTTTGGATCTAAAAAATGGCAACGTAATATATTGCTCTTGCTGGGTTAAATATAAGTAAATTTTAACGTAATAGTCATTTCTTTGTTTATCATCTATGTACTCCACTTGTTCTATGGCTCTATCTATGTTTTCTTTATATCTTTTTATAGCAGAGCCTATAAGTTTTTGAGATCGTCTTTTAGAAACCCTATTAATGATTTTGAAATACTCGGCAAATCTTTTATTTGAAAGAGAAAGAGAAATATCAATAAGTTTGGCTGGATTTTCTAAGGCATGATTAAGCGTCTGTTGCTCCGTAAAATCAACGTAAGGATAAAAAATTGAATCAGGTAACAAGCTTACATTGGGAATAAATTCTAAAATTCTTTTTCCCTGATTAAACCCGATAAGATCTCCGGAACAAATAACACATTCTGCTTTAATTTGTAATTCATTAATGAATAAATTAAGACTGTTGCGGTATTCATCTTTTTCTCCCAATGAAGAAAGCATTGTGTATTGGTGTTCCCCCTCCATCGAATTAAAAGAATGCTGCATATTAAAATCTGAGTAACTTAGCGTTTTTGGCACGTATACATGTGGCAAAAAATAGGGATTTTTTATATCGTACAGCGTCCACTCTCCTATTTCTTTTTCTGTAAAAACTCCCTTCATGTGTGATAATTTATATCTAGTAGAAAGGAAATCTTTTGATGTTATATTCTTATCCTGCGACAATAAATCATCCCGCCACAAAATTTTATTAATACCAAACATACCTGTAAAATATAAAAAAGACTGATGGTCATTATTAACAATAGATTTATATATCTGGTTTGAAATGCCAATATTTATCCCCGCCTCACGCACGAACGATTTATTGGCAAATAACATTGGTAAAGAATCTAAACTGAGATACCCCCACTTATACGTGTCGAGTTCGTCCAGAGAAGGAAGTAGCAATATTCTTGAATCAGGCTGAATTTTTTTTTCCAAATACTCACCCATCTCCGCTACGTATGGGGGAATTTTTACTTTTGTTGTGAATGGTTTATTCCATAAAAAGAAATCGATTGTAAAAAATGGGTAGTGATATAAAAGGACAAATAATATAGCTAAAATTCCAGTTAATCTATAAAAAAACTTATTATTTATAAATTTAAGTACAAGCATATTAAGGCTATAAGCAGTCAAAAATACCATTCCAAACCATAGGATTGGGCCAAATTTATAAAAAGAGGATCTAAAAATAGTAAAGCCGGGGACAAATTTTATAAGAAGGGTATAAATAAAACCAAAAGGCGGATGTGAACCGGCGGTAAATATAAAACCTACTAAAAGAATAAGAAATAGAGCAAAAAAGAGTTTATCTTTTCTCTCCTCCTTAGCAAAGGCTCTTCGAAATAATAATGCTAATAAAATAATAATTATAAATACAAAGCTTAAAACAATTAATAATGGACTATGAATATAATTATCCGCATAAGGATGAAGCAGATTGTCATGCCAATCAGGTATCCCCTCAAGTCTAAATAAATTTAAAAAACTTGCATTCTTACTTACCGTCGCCTCCCATCCCAAAATCCCTTGTATTCCGCCAAACGATGCAAGCGAGAATGAATAATTATTAAATAAAAGAGCTATCTGTGGTAAAATCCAATACGCATTAATTAATATTGAACCAAAGATTAAAGATAGTGCTAATTTACAAGAATAATAAATTTCTTTTTTGCCGTTTTTTAAAATATTTATTGTGGTTAAATATGCTATAGTTAATCCATAGACAAGAATTAGCGATCCAAAAAATGTTGGTGCACCTCCTCCATTAAAAATAAAAAGAGTTAATGAAAAAAGTACAGTCGCCTTTAAGATAGAATATTCTTTAGTTGAAGCTTTATATATAATCAGAAACCCTAAAGGCAACGCAGCAAAAATAGAAAATTTAGCTCGTTCTGCAATAAACCATGCCTGAAGAAGAAAAAAATTATAAATATAAAATACGCTTCCAAAAACTCTAAGTATCCAAAATTTTCTATCAGAAAAAAATGCGTTTAAACATATATACATGGAGAATCCTATGGCAATAAACCACAATACAAGTGTTAAGGATTGCCCCTTAGAAACTGAGCCAGTTAAGATAGTAAATATAGCTTCAGGAGCTTGAGTAATTAAAAAACCTTTAAATATAGTCCAGTCATAACCAAAGTTATTATTTTCGTTCCAAGAGTAAAATAAATTCCTTAAGTGGTTTGTAGGATTTTGTCTAAAACCTGAATCATGTCCTAATATTATCTGATTATCCCCAAACCACAAAAGAGGCGTAAGCGATAAAATAAAAAGGAATATAACTTCGAAAAATTTAGCTGAACGTAGTTTCATTTCCCGTATAAGATTTTTTTATATAAAAATTTTTGTTCATCTAGTTTGTTCATATAGGAAGTAAAAATTTTAATTGTAAAAATACTTTTATAACTATGTTCTTGGGTTCATTTTTAATCTAATTAAAATCGGTAATATGTGCTTCACTTTTTTTCCAAAAGATATTCTTCCAAAACCAAATATTCAAGACCTGAATGTTCAAACGCAAAAAGTGCATCTTTCGGAGATTTGACTATAGGATGTCCATGAAGATTGAAGGAGGTGTTTAAAACACCACCAACCCCTGTTAACTTCTCGAATTCTTTTAAGATTTTGTAATATCGACCATTCATGCCCTCTGTCAAAAGTTGTGCCCTTACTGTTGAGTCATACTGATGCATGGCTGATATCAGCTCTTTTTTTCCAAGCTCGGTAGTATCAAATGCAATCATCATATAGGGAGACTCTAATTTCTTAGTATTTATAATGTAATCATTTGCTCTCTCCCAAAGTATAGTTGGGGCAAAAGGCATCCAGAAATCCCTGTTTTTCATCTTCATGTTTATGTCCTTAACAATTTGAATATTTCTTGGATCCGCGAGAAGAGACCGATTTCCTAAAGCTCGTGCCCCAAATTCCATATTCGAGGAAAAATGCGCCACTACTTTTCCTTTCGACAAGAGAATCGCAATCTCTTTTTCTATTCCTTTTACCCGTTTCACTTTATGACCTCTCCTTCTTGCGTCTTCTATGTCCTTTTCGAGCTCCCCTGGAGAACACCTAGGTCCCCAGTAGACATTTTCGATAGGGGAAGGGTGGGCAACTTCTTTATCATGCAGGAAAATTTCTCGAAGCCCAAGATAGCAGCTTCCTAGAGGGGCTGATTCATCACCACATGAAGGTAAAATAAATATTTTTTTTACTTCTTCCAGCTCTGCGATTTTCTGATTTAGTTTTACATTCATAAAAACTCCGCCTCCCAATACAATATTTGAAATCCCTGTTACTTTTATTGCATGTTTTATCCATTCTAAAACCCTTTCTTCCAAAAGAGCTTGGAATGCTCCGGCCAAATGATCAAAACGAACTTCCAGAAGATTCTTTCTTAAATAAATTCCAAAATCTTGAGCATTTTTTGGCATATAAAATTTCAGCTTATTCTTTTTGTTTAAAGTTATACAGTATTTTATTTTATTGTAGATTCTATCTACATCTTCCTTTCTTGCGTATGGAGCAAGCCCCATCACCTTATATTCATGCTCATGAGGTTTCATGCCCAAAAATTTCGTAAGATGTGCAAAAATATACCCAAACGAAAATTCCCGGGGTGTCTTTGCTAAAACCTTAATTTCGTTTCTTTTAAATATATTAACGCTTGCACAATAGTTATCCCCTTCCCCATCCAATGTTAAAACCAATGCCTTTTCTTTATTAAAAGGTGAAGCGTAATAGGAAGCAGCAGCGTGAGAAAGATGATGGTCGTAGGCTTTAATTTTCTTTTTGTCAATTTTAAGAAAATTCGAAATGAATTCTTTTTGTTTTTTTGTATAGTATGTCCCAATAATAAATGCCGAAATTCTATATAAAACCATGCCAGGAAAGCGTAAAAACGGAAAATAATACCTAAGTTTTCTAAAATATTGCCTGACAATATCTAACTTTACGATTGAAAAAACAAGGAAAGAAATAGACTTAAATTTACTTTTTTCCTCTCCCCCTGCAGAAAATGGTGGTCTTGTAAGATATGGCAATGTGACAAGATCCAGATTTTTTCCGTTGATGCCTGCTTCTTTCAAACACCACTCAATTGCCATTTTAGGAAATCCGTTGTAACTTTTAATTCCATTAAACCGTTCTTCGCTCGCGCTTGCAACAACTTTACCCCCTTTAAGAAGAGTTGCGTTAGCGATATATCCATTGCAAATTCCCAATATATACATTTCAATAAAAAAAGAAGTTATGGCCTTCCTTTAATTCCTCCGATCTATTTATTCCAGGCTGTCTAATCTCTCCATGTTCTGTTATCCGGTAATAAGAATAACCATACCTATAAAGAAAAGAAAAAATCTCTTCGGGATCGTATCCGAATCGTCTTGTCCACTCTTTTTGTATTTCAACTAAAATGCAAGGTTTAAATTCCTTTATAGATTCACATGCGCCTTTAAGGGCAAAAAGCTCCGATCCTTCTATATCGCACTTTATACTATCCACTCGTTTTATTTGATGCTTTTTAATGTAGGAATCTAATGTTATCATCTGAACCTCTTCGGTTTTGCGATTTGAAACAAATTCATTTTCGATATAATTCCCAAAAAAATTATCTATTGAGAGCCGTACGGAAGTATTTTTATTTCCAATTGCAAGCTTTTCCAGAACAATTTTTTTTTCAAAGCCATTCCTATGAACATTTTTCTTGGCTATTTCAAACAATTCAAAACTAGGCTCAAAAGCGAAAACAGACGCGTTTTTACTCCGGCACATATTAAGAGTAAACCATCCTATATGTGCTCCTATATCAAAAAATGTTCCTTCTTTTTTTGTATGTTTTTCAAGAAGAGAAAGTTCTGCTTCCTCCCAATTTTTTCCAAATTCGATTCCGAATAGACCTTTATTCCTTTCGGGGAGAAACAAGAACTCAAGATTATTACTTTTTATAAAAATATCTGACCCATCAAAAATTAACGGTTGAACATTAAAACGAAGTATAATAAAGCGGCCAAAGTAAGCCCAGATACAAAGAATTTCTCGCTTTATTTGGTATCGAACATATAAAAAAAACCTGCTTAAAATAAAAGCCGGCCTATTCCAGTTTCCATGAATAAATCGTTGGATGTCAACGTTTAGAAAATTAGACAAAAAAACACTCATAAGATTTGCGTAAATCATCAAAAGTATAGCATATTCAACTTGAAATAAAAAATAAAATCAGGTACTATTAAGCCCATGAAAACACTCCCAAGGGTGTCTTTTATTATTCCCACACTTAACGCATCAGAAATACTCCCTAAGTGTCTCAAAAAAATAAGAGAACAGGACTATCCTAAAAATAAGATAGAGATTATTGTTGTAGACGGCGGGTCGACTGACGGCACACAACAAATCGCAAATAGTTTTGGCGCAATCATCTTAAAAAACCCTAAAATTCTTCATGAGCCCGGAAAAACATTAGCGTCTAAAAAAGCCAAAGGCGACATTTTGTTTTATACCGATTCAGACAATATCCTTTCTCACAATAACTGGTTACGTTTAATGGTTCAACCCTATATCGACAACCCTAGTATTATGGGTTTTCTCCCTCAAACTATCCCTGCCCCAGACTCAAATGGACTTGACCGTTATTTAGGATATCTTTGCACAGATCCTTTCACTTGGTTTATATACAATGAGATATCAAGTGGGAGGAAATTTCCCAAAATTTATACTCCGGTTTTAAGAATGAAAGAATACATCGTATATAAATTCCCCACAAAAAACCCTCCGCTTTTTGGTTTGTCTCAAGGAGTTGGAACAAATAGAAAATTTAAACGAGACCAGATTGGATATTCCGATGATCTTTTAGCAGGAATCAAACTCATTAAGGAAGAAGGTCTTGTAGCATATGTTCCAAATGCAGGGGTATACCATTATCATGTTTCAGGTATTATAAATTACATTAAAAAATACAGATGGCGGGTCAGAAATAATCTAAAACAAGAAGTAAAAGGAATGGGACTTGTGAATAGACAAGTTTATTTCGGAAAACAAAGGAAATTAAAAATGTGGCTTTTTATTCCCTACGTTTTTTCTCTCATTTTTCCAATAATAGATAGCATAAGGCTTATTAAGTCCTTTAAAGATATAGTTATGCTTTGGCATATTCCCGCAACACTTTTTTTGGGATTTGTAATTATTTTCGAAGGAATAAGAAATAAGATTTTTAGAAAACAAGAAATTGGTAGCTATGAATAAAAAATTAAAATCTATAGTTTACATTAATTTTCGTCCATATGAAAATGCCGGAAAAATTCTTGATTATCTTTTGGAGAACTTTGAGAACGTCTTTCTATTTTCCTTTAACTTCCATAAGCTTGGAAAAAATCAAGAACCAAGCAAGCTGAAAATATTCAAAAAAGGACATTTTATAAAGGAAAAAGAGCTCTATCAAATTAATTTACCTTCCCCTTTAACACTTACCTTTCTGCTTTTGCCAGTTAGATCTTTAATGATAATGATACAGATAATCTGGTATTCTATTATCCTTAAAAAGAAATATAAAAAATTGGATATTTACTTTACGGTAAATGCTTTCACCGCGTGGATTGGAAACATATTAAGGAGCTTAAAAATAGTTAAAAAAACAATATTTTGGGTGTGGGATTATTATCCTCCAATAAATACAAACAAAATAGTGACGTTATTCAGATGGATATATTGGCAATTCGATAAAATAGGTGCATCTTCAAACAGTTTAATTTTCCTTAATAGAAGACTTGAAAATTTAAGAAAGGATATAGGAATACTTTCAAAGCGAGCCAAATATCCTATTGTTGAAATTGGAACAAATCCCATATCAAAAGTTGAATCAAAAGAAAATCTTAATAGACCAATTTTATTTGGGTTTATAGGAGTAGTAAAAAAAAGCCAGGGATTGGATATTTTTTTTGATACAGCCCGAGAATTAAAATCTTTGTTACCCAATAGCATGCTCGAGATTATCGGATCAGGACCTGATGAGCTATATTTCAAAAGAAGAGCAAAAAAATGCCCGATTAAAACAAAATTCTATGGCTTTCTCCCATCAGAGAATGAGATTAGCAGGATAGTTTCAAAATGGGATATAGGCATTGCCACATACATACCCGAAGAAAGTAATGTCTCTTACTATGGAGACCCCTCAAAGATAAAAGTATACCTAAGCTTCGGGATCCCTGTTGTCACAACCGATGTCTATGTTTTTTCTAAAGAGGTAGCAAAATCAAAGGCAGGAGTTATTATTGATTACTATAAAAAAAGTGAATTCATCTCTGCCATATCAATTATTCTAAGTGCTCATAAACAATTCCGCGAACGCGCCTTGCTGTTGGCGCAAAAATACCACTACAAGAAAATCTATCCGAAAATCTTCAACATCTAGATTTTTAAAGTTTTTTCAAAAGGTCATCTGTTATATCTATAAGCTCCTGTTTGTCACCATCATAGTAAAGTCCTATTATAGATTTTTTACTTAATTTTTTTTCTTTAATAGTATTTTTTAAAGTATTATAATCCCAAAAATATCCAAACCCACTATCGTCTTTATGTTCAAAACCCTGAGATTGAATATCCCATAGAAAATTGTCTATTACTAAACCTCCTGGGATTTTTTCGGAATCGTAATACCAAACCATTAATGTAAATCCGAGTCCTTGTTGAAAGGGCACTTTATGATTAGCAATATAAAAATCTTTATTTCCAGTTACATAAAAAACTGAGTTTGGCCCAATTCTTGGATGAAGCAACTTGATAGATTTCAAAAATTGCTTTCTTTCTTTCGCATATTGTCCTTGTCTATAAATCTCATCTCTTATAAGAGAAGTGTTATGGAGTAAAAACAGAAAAACACCTGCGCTCACAAGTAAAATTGAAATTATTTTGTTTATCTTTATTTTTTCCAATCCTGTCTTTAAAGCTAAGCTAACTGCTCCAAGAAGAATCCCAGCGCCCCCAGCGCCCAAATAATAATATCTTGGCTCAAGATACGCATTTGTCTTATCTATAAAAATATAAGGAAGAAAACTAAGAAGGAAAAAAGACAAAGCAAAATATAATGTCTTTCTTAAATTCTTTAAAACGATGAAGATAATCAAAAGAACAAAAATGATCACAAAAGCCAACATAAAAGACAATAAATCTCCTCCTACGGATTCTCTTACGATTGGCTCGAAACTCGTTCCCCATATCCTACTGTAATGCATTTCTATAAATTGATCTGTTAAGTCCCACATTATAGTAGGGTAAATAAATATTTGAGAAATGGATTCTACTGGATAAAGAACTATATGTAATAAAAGTTTTGCCCATAAGCTTGCCCCGCTGTTAACAAATCCAACAGTTTTATTAGGACTCAATACCAGGAAAAATAATCGTGAAGCCACGAGAAGAAAACCAAATAAAATAAATGGGGTGAAATTCTTAACCGCATCTTTAATTTTTGTTTTCTGTTTATACAAGAAATGCAAGACAGAAAAAAATAAGAAAAGAAATACGCCACTTTCCTTAAAATATATTGTAAGTACAAAAGAGAGAAATGACATAAAGAAAAAGTTTTTTTTGTTGGTCTCTAAAAAATAAATGTAAAAGTAGATCGACAGAAGCACTAAGAATGATGAGAAAAGGGTGTTGATAGATGAACCTACCCATGTAATCGCCTGATTCGAAACGCTTGATGCAAGAAAGAAAAAACCAGCGATAAGCGAAACAAACGTATTTTTAGATACTTTCCTGGTAATTAAGAAAAGCAACCATGTATTAAGAATCTGAAAAACTAAAGCAAACCATACAAACGGAGCTATTTGAAATGGGAAAAAATGGAAAAAAATAAAATATATTTCAAGCGCTAAAATTCTACCCTGACCAAATAAAACTTCCAGTACTGAGGATTCTGGAAAAAGCGCATTTGCTCCGGAAGCAATTACGTGCCCAAGCGGCATCCATTCATCTTGTTGATAAAAAGTATTAAATAACCCGCTATAAATCAAAAAACAAACGCCGGTAAATAGAAAAAAAAAGAGAAAGTCTTTCTTCATATAAACCTATCTACTAAAACATCTGAAAAGATTGAATCCCAGCTATACTTTCTTGAAAAAGCGACAGCATTATTTTTGTATTGCCTCATTATCTGCGGGTTAGAAAAAAAATAAATGAGGGTCTTTTTCAAATCCTCTTTGTTATAATTAACTATAAAACCACATCGTGCCCGTGTTACTTCTTTTGCAACGTATGGCACATCTGTCATTACTACCGGAACACCTGACCCAAGATAGTTTTTTATTTTCCCGGGATCCGCATAATAAGTAAAATCGTTTATATCTGTTTTTCGATCATAAAGCGCAATTGCAATTGCTGCTTTGGCTATTCGATTCTCCATTTCTTCATGACTTTCTATATAACCTAAAAAATTAACATGTTCCTGTATTTTTAGCCTTTTGACTAGATTCTTTAAGTCTGCCTCGTACTGTCCTCGTCCAATTATTGTTAAACTGATTTTAGGAAACTTTTTAATTAATGTTGGCATTGTTTCTAAAACCAGCTGGATACCTTGTTTTTCTAATAGCTCTCCCATAAAAAGAATTTCAAGTTTGTTTATGTTTTCAAATGGCACTCTTTTTATTCTGTCGAAATGTACTCCATGAGGAACAACAAGCTGATTATTAAATTTCTTATGCCATTTTTTTTCTCTTGCAAAAATCATACGAGGTGATAAATTCCAAGTCCAATTAGACTTCTCTGCCGCAATTTTTTCAATCCAATGATATATTCCATTCAATATACTATTGGAAAACCTTTTAGGAACGTAATCAATCACGTAATAAATCAGATTTTTTGTTATCCCAAATAATTTCAAAAAATATCCAGTAAATGCATTTAAATTTCCTATGCCAAAAAATACATCTGCTCTGTGTATTAAAGTTATTGACCAATAAATACTATAGAGAAAGTCTTTTATGTAAAGTAGTGGCTCAGGTAACTTCCAGTAAAATGCCTTACCGCTTTTTACTAATATTCTATTTAGATATAGTTCGTATCTTGAAGTGTTTTTGTAACTAGATGGAATAAATAACAACGGGTGGGCTATAAACAGTATTTTTTGTGTATTATTTTCTATGAGAAAATCTCTTAAATCATGTCCGGGTCCATGGGTAGATTCGTGAATAACAATTATTGAAGAATTAAATTTTAGTTTCTGCTCTTTCTTTTCATTCATATCCTTTATTTACAAAAATACTATTGGGACCAGTATGTGCATAGAGTTTATAGCCATTGTTTTCCAGGAAATTCATTACTTCAGAATTGCGCTTCCGTTTACCTTCTTTTTTATTATGGCTATATGTTTCAATACATACTACTTTTGGCCGGAACTTCTGCCAATTGTTGCTTTTTAGAACCTCCAGATCATAACCTTCCGTATCTATCGACATAAAATCAATATTCTTATTTTTTCTGTACTTACTTAAGATTGAATCTAAAGATTTCACCGGTACTTTTTTTGCTCCTATAAGTTTATAGCCGCTTTTTTTATATTTTTTGGCTTCGTTTTCTGAAAAAGTTGAAAGAGTATCCGGAATAAATTTATAAAATACAATATTTTGGGGTTTTTGCCCTATTCCAATGTTAAGATTTATGTCTCTTTTTCTTTCTTTAACAAATTTTTCAAAATTAATAACATCCGGCTCTATATTTATTCCATTCCATCCTTGCATATAAAACTTTTTCGTATTGCTAAATCTATGTGGATCATAAGCTCCAATATCAACATAAAAACCATTTTTTTTGTTGGCTAAAAGCTTGTCAATTATTGTATCTTCCCATGACTGGCTAAAAGATTTTCTAAAGAGTTGTTTCCATAACCTTGCATGCAACTCTCTTAGACTATATGAAATGAATTTTTTTGGACCGTATATTTTTAGCTTAAATAATAATTGATTCAAGAGTAATAAATAAAAATTTTATTTGTCAGAACTATCATTCTTGTGTGCCAGAAAAGACTCTTTATATAATTTAACTGTTTTTTTAAGGCCAACTTCGAATCGTGTTCGCGCCTTAAATCCAAATTCTTTTTTTGCTTTTGAAGTATCCAGCATTCTTCTTGGTTGGCCATCGGGTTTAGTTGTATCCCAGACAATTTTTCCTTTAAATTCCATTATTTTACTTATAAGTTCTGCCAATTCTTTTATTGAAATTTCAAATCCAGCTCCTAAATTAATAGGATCGGGTTTATTATATTTTTCTGTGGCTAAAATGATCCCCCTGGCAGCATCTTCCACATATAAAAATTCACGTGTTGCTTTACCTGTTCCCCAAACTGTTATCTCAGGTAAATTGTTAATTTTTGCTTCGTAAAATTTCTTAATTAATGCGGGTATTACATGAGATGAATCCGGATTAAAGTTGTCTCCAGGACCATACATATTCACGGGTAAAAGGAAAATGGCGTTAAAACCATATTGCTTCCTATAAGCTTGCGCCTGAACTAAGAGCATTTTTTTAGCAAGACCATATGGAGCATTGGTTTCTTCGGGGTAACCATTCCATAGATCTTCTTCTTTAAATGGTATAGGAGCAAACTTGGGATATGCGCAGATTGTCCCAACGGCAACAAACTTTTCGACTTTTGCTTTCCAAGCCTCATGCATAAGGTTAACTCCCATTATCAAATTCTCATAAAACATTTCAGCCGGATGATCTCTATTAAAACCTATACCGCCTACTTTTGCAGCAAGATGAATAACAACATCAATATTTTTAACTACCTTCCTACATGCTTCTAGGTTCGTTAGATCATATTCCGAAGAAGATGGATAGAGAAGGGTTGATGCTCTTTTTTGCTTAAGTCTTTTGATTAAATGTGATCCCAGAAAACCTGTCCCACCTGTTACAAGCACCCTCTTTTGAGAAAGATCAATTGTTTTCATTTCAGTCATTATAATACCTTAATCCTTTAAACATGAAATAATAATAGCTCATCCTCACTGGACGCATAACTTTTGGTAAATAATCTTGATCGTCAACTACACGAACGTATTTTTGAATATGATTTCTTTTTCTCATTGTCGAAGATATGTGAGTTATATTCCAGAGTATCGCTTTTTGGATACTCCATGCAATAGACCCCTTTTTACTCAAAAGGTTTAATATAAAAACACATTGATAAATAAATAACGTTAAAGGAAGTGTTACAAGTAAAGTCTTTAAAGAAAAATTTTTAAGATAAGTACAAATTCTATTTTTAAATGAGTTAAACAGAATAAAAGATGGGACAAGCTTTCCAGAAGTGCCTGCGCCAATATGATATACCTTTGTTTTTGGCCAGTACCAAACCTCATGCCCTGATAACCAGATCCTATGACATAAGTCTGTTTCTTCAAAATAGGCAAAGTAATCTTTGTCAAAAAGCCCAATTTTTTCTAAAACTGATTTTCTAAATAACAAACATGCCCCTTTTGCAGAATAAATTGTCATTGGCTTATTATATAATGGAAGAGTATGATCTTTTTCCCTCCCGTAGTGATAAAGCATCCCGCTTGTTAAAAAAAATGCGCCAACAGAATCAATTAGATGTTTTTGTGGATACATTAATAATTTTGGCATTACTGCGCCTATTTTTTCATGCAAATTTATACCTTTTACCAACTCATCAAGCAGATTTTCCTCAACAATTGTGTCTGTACTAAGAAGCAACACGAGTTCTCCTTTCGCCTTTTTAAACGCCTCTTCATGTCCTTCTGCGTATCCTAAGTTTGCATTATTTTGAATAATTTTTATTTTCGGGTAGTGTTTTTTTACATAAGATACAGATTCGTCTTTGGACGCGTTATCAACGAATAAAATCTCGATATTTTTATAGCTTATTTTCGATAATGATCCCAAGCAATCAGGTAGAAAATGTTTACCATTCCAATTTACAATGATAATACTTATAAAAGGACTATCCATTAACTAGATTTTACCATATGTCACACATGATTGCTTCTTGAAAAAACAAATACTGCTATGTACAATAGCATTTATTAGTGCTAAAAAATAATCAACAAACAATCAACAAGAAAATTTTGTACGCTGAGGCTGTCTTTGGGGACGAAGAAAAAAAGGCAGTGCTTAAGTCAATGGATAACAAATGGCTTGCCTCAGGCCCTTTGGTAAAAGAATTTGAAAAAAAGGTTGCAAGCCTTTTTGGAAAAAAATACGGTATAGCGGTAAATTCAGGTTCTTCCGCAAATCTTGTTGCCCTTCAGAGTATCCCAGTTGAAAAAGGCAGCGAAGTTATTACCCCTGCTTGTACGTTCTCAACTACTGTTTCATCTATTGTTCATGCGGGATTAGTACCTGTGTTTATTGATAGTGTGATTGGAAGATATACCATAGATGAAGATTTAGTAGAGAAGGCTATTGGTCCCAAAACAAAAGTGATTATGGTTCCACAATTAGTTGGAGGGGTATGCGATATGCCAAAACTTCGAAAAATTGCCAAAAAGTACAAGCTAATTCTTATTGACGACTCATGCGATACGATTGCGCCTTATATTAAAGACAAGCAGGCAGCAACATATAGCGACTTAACAACTACTTCATTCTACGGATCTCATATAATTACCGCGTTAGGATATGGAGGCATGGTTATGACTGATTCCGAAGTAATACGCGACGCAATTATAGTTATGAGGGATTGGGGAAGAATAGGAAACGACAAGGAAGAATTCAAAAAAAGATTTGATTTCGAAATAGATGGAATTCCATACGATTCCAAATTCCTTTATTCAAGATTGGGATACAATCTTAAAATGAACGAAGCGGCAGCTGCGTTCGGACTGGAACAGCTAAAAAAACTTAAAAAATTTCTCAAAATTAGAAACAATAACTTTCAGCAATTAACAAGTTATTTTAGCAAATACCAGAATTGGTTTTATATCCCACAACTTTTAGATGGCGCGAAGACAAATTGGCTGGCATTTCCTCTTACTGTTAAAAAGAAAGCTCCCTTTAAAAGATACGATTTTCTAAAACACATGGAGTCAAAAGGAATTCAAACGCGAGTGCTTTTTTCAGGAAACATTACAAGGCATCCGGTGTATAAAGACATTAAATTCAGAGTCGTTGGAAAACTTACAAATGCGGACGAAATTATGGCATCTTCGCTTTTGTTTGGATGTCATCAGGCCCTGACTAAAAAAGATATACGTTACGTCTGCGCTTCAGCAGATGAATTCTTCAAAAAATATCTATAAGTTCACAGAGTAAATTATTGCCACTTCGTTCTTGAATATTTTCTTAACACCTTTCAGCCCCTCTATGCGCGGAGACAGATAAGTCATATATATGTACTTGATGTTATTCTTGCGTAACTCTACTGAAATTTCTTCTTTTTTATTTTTATCATCCTTCGAAAGCTTTGTATATTTAACAAATTTCCTAATAGTTCCTAGACGTTTTTCTACATTTGCTCCCGGCAATGTAAAATTTTGGTATTGCAAAAAACCTCTTTTCTCGGAATAGACTGTAATACCAGGCTTAAGCTTATAGTACCAATACTCTATGTCATTTTCGGTCGGCTCTATCTCGACCGGCGGAAGTTCTAAAACAACAAATGAATATGTTCCTTGACTTCTTAAAAATTGTACTGCTTCCTTATATGAATTTGGCATAAAACCTTGTTTTATTTGTCGAACTTGTTTTTCAATCACTTCGTACGCCGATGGCAATGTTAAAACAACAATAAACAACACAAAAAGAATTTTTAATATATCTGGAAGTCTTAATCTAAAAATAAATCCAAATCCAAGTGCTGCGAACAATGCGCAAAAAAATATAAAATACCATGCCATCTCGATAATGTCATAGACCTTTGTGGATTGGATAAAAAGCATTGGAAATGCAATCGAAATACAAGTCATTACAAACACACTTATGCCAAAAGGTGTTGGGCGTTTACGTCTAAATAGCAAAATCCATAGAGTTATAGCTATTCCTACAAACCGCGTGCCTAAATTACCAATAAAAAATACGTAAAACGCATAAAGTTCTGTTTCTACCAAGCCGCGAATCACACCAAGTTTTGAATATGTGTATATTTTCTCTGTATATCCATACCACGGCATATTGCTTTCTATCATCCTATGCGGAGGCCAGAAGGGCTGAAAGTACAACCTGGCTGAACGGTCTGTAAACACCCAGTACGTAGCAAGAAATATAATGCCAATTACAATAAAAGAAAGAAAAAATGCGTGTCTTCTCTTGAATAACTCATAAAGAGAAAGCAAAAACAATGCAGGCAAAACAATCATGCCTGCGTAAACCTTAAAAAGGGTTATTGGCCCTGAAAGTAAAATAAGAAGGACAAGCCATCTTTTTTTCCGGGCTGAGAAGTATTCATAAAGAACAATTAATATCCCAATAATAATAACTACCGATATTGCAAATGATGGATTAAAAAGAGCTGTAACAGGCTGATCAATCCCAAATATAGAATTAAGAACTATGTCTTTATGTCCTCTAAGAACTAGTATCCAAGCAAAACTTCCCCCAAACATCGTTAAAAAAACTGCCCAAAGCGCAGTAATCTTATCTTTGCTCCACCTAAAGACTAAAGAATAAACACCGGTTGCCCAAAGAAAAGAAACCAATATGGGAAAAAACTGAAAATACAAAGGGATGGTAGGGATATTAAAAATGTTGGAAATTTTTGCAACAATAAAGTCATAAAAAATATGGTAACCCTTAAGAGGAACGCCTGAAAAACCGGGATTTTCCGGCGGAAATTGAGCTTTTAACTCATTAATTATCTGTATATGCCACTCGGCATCCGGAGCTATTATCCGAATTGAATTGCCAAATTGACCATTTGTTATCATTGTTAAACTAAATACAAAAGTTGATAGAAGAATAAAAAGGAAAGGAATTACGTCTTGTTTTTGGAAAATTGGAATGAGAGTTGATTTTTTTTTCAAAGCAAAATAATCTACAATAACAATAATTGGTACTGACATAATCCATGACCCCAAAAAGGAAACAGCATACAAAAGAAGTGTAAATGCCATCATGCCAATAATTATCGAAAGGAAAACATATTGAAATGATGCAGTCTTTATATTTAGTTTCTCAAGAATAAGCTTTCCGGGAAGGTAAAAGCATGTTACAATAGTGATTCCAAATAAAATCGTTTTTATTACAAATTCGCCAATATACATTAGAATAATTGTATCTATTTTAAGAAAAAAAGCAAGATTTTGTATGCGTTACAGACATTTTAGACATTACTCCTTTCAGGATTAGGTA
>MFNZ01000037.1:5566-5984 GCA_001782195.1 Candidatus Levybacteria bacterium RIFCSPHIGHO2_02_FULL_37_13 | reverse complement strand
AACTCCCATTGGTTAAAAAAATAGGATTTTCCTTTAATCCGGCATTTTCTCTAACCAGATCAGAAGGTATTACAAAAATAGTCAAGCTTATGTGGCCAAGAACCATTTCTATTGCGATATTCCAATTAGGAACAATTACTATTGCATCTCTTATCTCATTTCTTTCAGACCCTGGTAGAATGTATGTTATATATAATAGCGCTCAGATTCTCTCATTTGCCCCTGTTGTTCTTTTTGGACAAACAATTGCGCAAGCTGCCTTTCCGATTCTCTCAAGAGAACGGGAAAAATTAGATTATTTTAAAACAACTTTTCTCACAAGCTTTAATCAGATGCTTTATTTAGTTTTACCCATCTCTGTATTGTTCTTGGTTCTTCGAATACCAATTGTAAGGCTAATATTTGGAGCAGCGCAATT
>MFNZ01000037.1:0-5543 GCA_001782195.1 Candidatus Levybacteria bacterium RIFCSPHIGHO2_02_FULL_37_13 | reverse complement strand
CTGGAAGAACTCTTGCTTTTTTCAGTATTTCAATTTTTGCTCAAGCTTTAATAACTCTTCTTCTTAAAGGATTTTACGCCATCCACAATACCAAAACGCCTCTTGTAATTGGAGCAATATCAACAGGATTAATAGTAATTTTATCGTATTTATTTATTGCTATTTACAAATTGGGAGTTGAAAGCATAGCAATTGCTTATTCTATCGCTAGTGTTTTTCATCTGGTAGTACTATTTATATTACTGGATAAAAAGGTTGGCGGGTTTGATAAAAAAAATCTTATATTTCCTATTGTCAAAATCTTCTTAGCAACTTTTTTTACAGGGTTCGCCCTTTATATCCCTATAAAACTTTTAGACCAATTGGTTTTTGATACAACCCGTACAATAAATCTTATACTTCTTACCGGTACCTCAAGCTTTATTGGACTTAGTCTTTATCTCTTTCTCACTTGGTTTTTTAATGTTAAAGAGGCAACAACATTTCTGTTAATTTTCAAAAAGCTTGGCAACTGGAGAGAGATATTGGGTAAAAGCGAAGAGGTCATCGACACAACAAGGCTCAAACCATAAAGCCCTTAAGTTATTGTTTTGATAGATTGATTTTTATTAGTTTGTATTTTACAATAGCAACAATTGGCAACATAAAGTATGGCAAGTGAGAAACAACCTATAACCTACCGTTCAACTGGCGTTGACTACAGCGCAATGGATCCTTTGAAAAGATTAGCTCAACTTAGAGCGCGAGAAACATCTTCAAATCTTCACCGTTTTGGCATGAAAGAGATTGAAGCAAGCCGCGGAGAGTCAGCATATGTTTGGGAAGAATCAGACGCACATAGAGCATTTGTAATCGAAGGTTTGGGAACTAAAAATCGAGTCGCCGATGAAACAAGAAAGATAACAGGAAAAACACATTATGATCAAATTGCTCAAGATGCAGTGGCAGCCATAGTAAATGATTTAATTGTAGTAGGAGCACAACCACAAGTGGTAAATGCTTATTTTGCAGTTGGAAGTTCGGATTGGTTTTCAGATGAACAAAGATCAAAAGATTTAGTTGAAGGCTGGGCAAAAGCATGTAATCTATCAGGAGCTGTTTGGGGAGGAGGAGAAACTCCTACTTTAAAAGGCATTATTGAGCCAGATACCATTGATTTATCAGGTTCTGCTGTTGGTATTATAAAACCAAAAGATAGGTTAACATTAGGAGACAAATTAACTGCGGGTGATAGAATTCTTTTGGTTGGAAGTAGCGGCCCCCATGCAAATGGCTATACGCTTGCACGAACAATTGCATCAAAGCTTCCAGATGGCTATTCTACCCTGCTTTCTGATGGATCTTTATACGGCGAATCTCTTTTAACTCCAACGCACATTTACGCAAAACTAATTCAAGATCTTTTTGATCAAGACGTTGATATTCATTATATGGTAAACGTCACAGGCCATGGGTGGAGAAAACTAATGAGAGCAAATAGGGATTTTACTTATGCAATTGACAAAATTCCAGATCCTCTACCTATTTTTAAATTTATACAAGAACAGTCAAAAAATGATGATCGAGAAATGTATGGGAACTTCAATATGGGAGCTGGATTTGCAATTTTTGTCCCCCAAACACACGCTGACAATGTTCAAAGAATTGGCAGGGAACATTCGCTTACTATTCTTAACGCTGGTATTGTTGAAGAAGGACCAAGACAAGTAATAATTAAACCAAAGAATAATTTGGTTTTTAATGAATTGGGAGTAAGGTAGTAATTCCCCACAGTTAACCAATGAGTAAAGAAACATTAACTGATGTTCTAATTGTAGGAGGTGGAGGAAGAGAACATGCTTTTGGATGGAAGTTAAGAAAATCACCTAATGTTAGGCATTTATATTTTGCGCCTGGAAATGCAGGGACAGAAAAACTAGGAAGAAACCTTGACATCGGAGCAACAGACATAGATAAGCTTGCCAGATTTGCTGCTGATAACAAAGTATTAACAATTGTTGGTCCAGAACGGCCTTTAGCAAATGGCATAAGAAATCAATTCGACAAAGATGGTCTTAAATTAGTTGGTTTTACTCAAGAAAGTACTCTTCTTGAATCAAGTAAAGCATGGGCGAATGGATTTGTAGAACATCATAACATTCCTCATCCATCAACTAAAGTTTTTAGAAAAGTAGGCGATGCTCTTCAATTCTTTGAATCTGTTAATCCACAAAACTTTGTTATAAAAACAGACGGATTATGGGATGGTAAAGGAGTAGTTCTTCCAAAATCAGTTGATGAAGCAACAAGAACAGTAATGGATATGATGGTAGGAGACGTATATGGTGAAGCAGGAAGGATAATTGTAGTTCAAGAAAAGTTAGTTGGCAGAGAAGTTTCCGTAATTGGCATAACTGATGGAAAAACCATTCGTTACTTTGCCCCTGCAGTAGATCACAAAACTCTCTTTGATAGAACTCAAAATGAAAGAAAGCAAAACCCGAATACAGGAGGAATGGGAGCATATGCTCCAGATCCACTTATGACACCAAAGTTATTCAAGGAGATTCATGAAACAATTATGCAGCGTGCAATTGATGGGATGAGAGAAGAAGGATATCCCCTGAACGGTGGTATTTTATTTGCAGGACTTATGATTACAGAAGATGGGCCTAAAGTACTGGAGTTTAATGTTCGCGGCGGCGATCCGGAAACTCAAGTACAATCAATGGTTATGAAAAATGATTTATTGCCAGTTGTTAATGCTTCGCTTGATGGAACATTGTTTAGAAGAAGTATGACTCAAAGGAAAGGCGCTGCTGTTGGGGTATATTTGGTATCTGAAGGATATCCTGGAAAACTTGTGATAGGACGTGTAGTTAATGGCTCAGAAAATGATTTTGGTCCGGATGTTGAATTTTTTCATGCAGGAACTGCAAGAGATAAAGTAACTGGAGAAATTAAAACCAGTAGCGGAAGAGTACTATGCGTTACCGCATATGGCCAAAACGTCCCAAATGCAAGTGATAAGACATATTCAATTATTAACAGAGGCGATGTAAATTTTGAGAGAGCAATACATAGACAGGGTATAGGAGCAGGAAAATAGACTATTGATTTATGCTGGGAACTTGTCTATTATACGTGAGAATCAAAATTTAGTATGGCAGAACGCTTAGCGTCATTCATATCAGGTGGCGGCACCACAATGGAACAGATTGGATTAGCTTACAAAAGAAAAGAAATTCCAATAAAGCTTGTATTGGTAATTTCAAGCACTCCTAAGGCAGGAGGTATTGAAAAAGCAGGTAAACTAGGTATTCCTCATGTTGTTGTAAATCCTGATGATTTTAGGGGCGAAGATCAAGAAGTAGATCAAGAGGGGTTTGGATTAAAACTAAGAGAAAGATTAAGAGATAAAGGTGTAACAGCTATTACTCAAAATGGTTGGTTGCCTCTTACTCCAGAAAATGTTATAGATGAATATAGGGATACTATATTTAATCAACACCCTGGCCCAAAAGAAGTAACAGGAAAGACTAAAGGCATACAACCACACGCTATTGTGCTTTATATAGCAAGACATACAGGAAGAAATGAAGGGACAGAAGTTATTACTCACCGGGTAACTCCAAAATTTGATGAAGGACCAACTGTAGGGATAACGCCAGTTCCAATACATTTACCCCACGATTATGCAAAGAGGCTGCAACGACGAGCATTACCAAAAGAGCACCAATTGCAGATTGAACTTCTAAAACAACTGGCGCGCGGGGATGTAAAAGAAGTATCTTCCCCAACTCAATATATAAAACCAGGAGAAGAAAAGATTTTGCGTGATGCCAGAGCATATGCAAGAAAAAGATATCCTGAGGGATAAATAAGATGGAAAGGTGGACATTAGCAAAAGGATATAGACTCATTAGTAATGAGGAAGGATTTCCGCCGGCTTATATAAACAGAAAGGACATAGCGGAAACGTTTGAGTTTCACGATAGAAACTTTTTTATTATAGACGAATGTTTTGGATACATGCTTTCTCAAACTCTGGCACGCATGATTAAAACCCGACAACCCCCTATTGATGTATTGGATGTAGGCGGAGGAACATTATCTCTTGCGGCAAGAGAAATTGCCCAAAGGCATCCAGATACAACCCGCGTAATTAATATTGATGTTGCAATTTCAACCAATAGTCAAAACACGCAAAATTTCCATAGTCTTTGTGAAGACGCATGTAAAATGAGTATTCATAATAATAGTATTGATCTTGTTTATTCCTGGGAGATGATACCTGGCTTAAATAAAAACAGAAGAGAACAAGTGCTGGGAGAAATTGCCAGAGTACTCAAGCCCGAAGGAGTTGCGCTATTAGGAGAAGAGGATTTTTGCGGCTTGCCGTCTTCTGACCCACAACTGGAACAGTTATCGAACTCATTATCTCTTTCCGTGTTATTAAAAAGAGGAAACGTTACAAGAACTGTTAAGATAGGTAATAAATATACTAATACTAGTCAATTCTTAATGTTAATGAAGCCGCCGATTGACCCAAGTATAGTAGCTATGACGGAAAGAAATGCAGCATAAATTATGGCAATTCACGAAGTACATGTTAAAAGAAAACCAAATGTAAATGACCCGCGTGGTGAAGATGTTGCTGCAGAAGCTGCAAGAACGTTAGGCATCAATACACATGTAAGGACCACTAATATTTTTCGTGTTGAGGGTACTAGTCTTTCCGAAACAACTATTCTTTCTCAAAAAGCGTTTGTTGACCCAATTGTTGAAGTAGGCGAAATAAATCCTGATGCGAAAATTTCTTCAAATCCTGTTATAGAAGTTGCCTATAGACCTCAAGTTTCAGAACCTGTCTCAGGAACAATTCATAAAGTGGCAGAAGATTTAAAAATCCCGCTTGATGCGGCTCGCCTCGCAATACAGTATGAATTTGAAGGAATTAATCAAGAGCAAGCTGGACAAATCGTAAAAAGACTTTTGGTAAATGAAAGCGTTCAGGAAGTAATTAAAGACAAACCTGAAACGCTAAAATTAAAAGGCGAAAGAAAGGCGGTTACCACTATTCCTCTTCTTAATGCAACAGACGCTCAATTAGATGAAATTTCGCAACAAAGAAAGTTACATTTAAATACCGAGGAAATGCGTGTTGCTCAGAAAGAAACAAGGCGTCTTAGGAGAAATTTAACAGATGTTGAGATTGAAATATTGGGTGCCAGGTGGAGTGACCATTGTGTTCATAAGACCTTTAACGCAAAAGTCATCACACCAGAAGGCGAAAAAGACCCGCTTTTTACAAGAATCAAAAATACCTCCCGTAAATATTTTAAAGGCTTGGTTGCAACTGCGTTTGTAGATAATTCCGGAGGAATGTTTTTTTATGATAACACTGTAGTTTTAGTAAAATGGGAAACGCACAACAGCCCATCAGCTCTTGATCCTGTTGGAGGAGCTGCGACCGGAAGCGGAGGGGTGTTTCGAGATATTATGGCAACAGGACAGGGCGCGAAAGTGATTTTATCAACAGATGTTTTCGCAGTAGCTCCTCC
>MFNZ01000036.1 GCA_001782195.1 Candidatus Levybacteria bacterium RIFCSPHIGHO2_02_FULL_37_13 | reverse complement strand
AATAATTTTTTACGCGCTGCTTTCAGCGCTCGCAAACATTATTATTTGGCTTGCCCCGTAACATCGCCCTTGCGAGTCATGGATGTAAACCTTGCGAGCAAGTAAGATTGTTATGGGGGGAGTTTGAAGGTCGCGAGGATTTGTTGAAATAAGAGTTTCTGTTTTGAAAAATCTCCAATTTGAGACTTGTCATTTCCTTCGCTTATGCTAAATACATATAATGTATTGTCTTTTATTACATAGACATTTGCAAGACCATGTAGTGCAGGCACGTTAGGAAAATATAATCCAACGAGCCCATCAACAATAACAGTCTGCGAGGGATATGTATCGTATAAGCCTTTCGCAGCTTCAAATATGGATGTGCCTTTTGGAACTTGGCTTTGACTAATTATGATTTCGGACTGATGAATCGCATCACAGCAATAGTCAGTTGGAAATGGCGTAGGAGACTCGGAGCTTTTCGGGAAAGAAAATACTACTTTCTTTGGATCCTTAATGTCTAAGGTAAAATTCGAAGGATATTTAATTGTGTAATTGCTCGATTTATACATTTTCCAGTTTACAGTTATCGATGGATCGATTGTTGGGATTGCTATGGGGGTTGGGGTGGGGATGCGTTTGACGGCAATATTTTGTTCCATCATTTGACGTTTACTAAGGTCCATCATTTCCTGATAGCGAATGCCGAGGAGAAAGCCGACGATTGGCAGAAGAATAAAAAGAATTATTGCAACGGTTTTGGAAAAGGAAGTTACCTTAGTTAATTCTTTTGGAAGTTTCATTATTCTATAAATAGCATAGCCTATCTGAATCTTATTATCAACATTGACAATTTTTTTAGGCGATCGCCTAAATTAGTTGTCACTATTTACTATTTGTGTTCAGGGTTTCGTAAATGTCTTTGGACATTAGGGCCATTTGTTCGTTGGTTTCGCCTGGAAGTTTGGTTTTACTCATAAATACCAGAATATAGTTTGCTTTTGGAGTGTAAAAAATTCCGGCATCATGAGAAAATCCGTCAAACTCTCCGGTTTTATTATGAGAGTAGATGCTATTCGGTAGATACTTTGGAAGCTTTCCCGTTTTTTTCTGGTCTTTAAGAAGATTTAACAAATAACTGCTTTCAGCGCTACTTACCTTTAGAGAAAGGGCAATATCCTCGAACAAAAGCCCTATGGTTTTAACAGAGGTATCGAGGTCAACACTAAAACTAAATTCAATCCCCAACTTTTTTTTCATCTTTGTTTCAATATTTTTCCAGCCATATTCAACAGCTAGAGTTTGCGCATATTCATTGTTACTTTCGGTTATTATTTTATCCAGTGCGTTATTTAAAGTTGCGCTGCTCGTTCCAACACGCGTTTCAAGTGAGGTATTGCCATTCGAGACTTCGTCAAGAAGAAAAAGAGTCAAAATTACCTTGTACAAACTGGCCATATAATATGTCTTGTCTGGATCTATAAAGATTGTCTCTTCCGTTGTCAGGTTTTTGTAATAAATACTAAGGTCGCCGTTTACTTTTTTGGAATAATCATAAATTTTGTTCGCTATCTGAACATGTTTGGAGTTTGAGGTTTTTGCCAGGATAACTAATTGACGAAGGCTTTTAATTTGCGCTTTATAATCATCGAATTGATTTTGAAGATTTCTATAGTCCGCTCTTACTCCAAAAATTTCCCTTTTATACTGTCGAAGCTCTGCGTTGTTTTCATAAAGAGTAAAACCCAATAATCCAATACCAGCTGCAACGCAAACAACACCAAGTCCTATTAAATATCGCTTCATTGGTTGTGCTTAAAATATTTTTGCCAGAATTACTATTAAAACTAATACTGCGACTTGGTTAATGATGCCCCAGGGTTTGTCTAGATCATGATTGAAGGATTTTTGAAATTTGTATGCCCATTTAAATAATGGGAAATTAATATTAAAGAAATAATACGGAATCATAAGCCAATCAAGACTTTGAGCTGCAAGAATAAGAAATAAGACATAAAGAAAATTTGTTTGAGGGAAGAGAAGAAATATTATTGTGTAGGATAACAATAATCCAAAAATAAGATCGAAGAACGATTCAATAATAACGCGCTTTTTACCCTTTTTATCCCTATTTGTTGCGGTATCCCAATGCGGGAAAATATCCGCCGCAATATGCGAAGCAACAGCAAGAGGAATAGCTAAGATAGGATTTCCAATTTTTGCCGCAATAATCGTTCCTAACACCGCATGACCTGTTGCTGTCATTAATAAATGGTAACATAATGTAGTGCCACTTGACAAATGGCAAGTAACACTGTAACAATAGTTATGTGAGCAGAAAGTTTTCCAGCGTTTTGGTCTTTAGTCTTTTGTCTTTAGTCTTTGGCTCTTTTATTGTTTTTTCTCCTTCGGCTTTAGCTCACCATCAGGCGCGGGTTTTGGGAGACTCAACATCTTCTTCGGAAATAGTATTTCCTCCGGTTACTGCAGGAGCAGGATTTATCCTACCCGATAGCCCGTTATTTTTCTTAGATCGAGTATTTCAGGATATAAGATTGCTCATGGCATTTACGCCCGAAAGACGGGCAAAAACAAGGGCGTTAATCGCGGGAGAACGTTTGGCAGAACTTCGCATAATGTTTGCTCGCAACAATCCCGAGGCAGTGACTGATACTTTGTCCAAACTAACTGAAGAAATAAACAAGATGTCAAAAGACCTTTCCGATGCTGCTTCGTCCGGTAAAGAAGGCAAAGACTTATCGCTTCTTGCAAGCCAGCTTAATGAAACAATCAAAGCCCACAGGAAAGTCTTGGGAACTTTAGAGAGTCAATCGGATGGGGTATTGAAATTGCAAATTAAAACAGCCAGAAATGCATTAAAAATTGCAAAGATCGAGATTGAAGACGAGCTTACAGAAGATGAACTTGAAAACGAAATAGAAGATGATGTTGATGAAGAGGTGCAGGAAGCGGTAGAAGAAGCAAGCGGATCGGCAAGAAGACTTAATCATGCAATAGATGTTCTGAGTCAACTTGCAAGTCAAGCGGCCGCCAAGCAACAGACCAGGCGTGAAGAGGCTTTAAGACACGCGATTGAAGTAAAAAATGAAGCGCTTAGAAGACAGACGGAAAAATTGTTCGAAGAAGAGTCGATAAAACACAGACGTATTTTAGAAATGAGAGCAAAAGCTCACGAAAAGGCGCGTGAGGCAATAGAAAAAGCCCATGAGGCAGCAGCGGAATTTGGAGAAGCTCAAGAGGAGATTAAAGACCTGGAAAGCGAAGATAACTCTAGTTCAGGTTCGGAAAATTCAGGCTCATCTGGATCAGACAATTCCGGCAGCGGATCATCCGGTTCATCAGGTTCCGGCAGATCAGGAAACGATGACGAAGACTAAAGATGTAGTATAATATCCCTCATGATAAAACTTGGGGCGGCGGAACTTCGGACAACAATTCCTTCAAAAGAAGATCTTAAAAAAATTAAGAAAAATCCGATTTATATTATTCTTGATAATGTTATGGATACTTACAATGTCGGGGCGATTTTTCGACTGGCAGATGCAGTTGCTGCGGAAAAAGTAATTTTGTGCGGAGCAACAGAAACACCGCCCTCTTCCCGTATTAAGAAAGCGTCGATAAATACGACGGAATGGGTGAGTTGGGAATATTCCTCAACTGCGGTTGAAGCAATTAACAATTTACAGTTAATAGTTAACAATTTACGGGTTATTGCTATAGAACAGAGTGAAAAAAGCGTTCCCTATGATAAAGCAGAGTATAAATTTCCAATAGCATTGGTTGTTGGGCACGAGACAGAGGGGGTATCAAAAGAAGTTCTGCGAATAGCTGATCGAATCGTTGAAATCCCAATGTTTGGAGTAAATAAGTCTTTGAATGTGATGGTTTCCTTGGGTATTGTTCTTTATAAAATTATGGAGTATAAATAATTTTATGTTTAAAGTAGAAAAGTTGGATTTATTGGTATCGGTTTATATTTTTTGCATTGCTGTTGCGGAGCTGATGGGTGCGAAAACATTTCCTTTAATTAATATTTTTGGCTATCAGCTAAATGCAAGTGTTGCGATATTTGTTTTGCCACTTATTTTTACCATTAATGACATGATTACAGAGGTTTATGGAAAAGAGCGGACAAGAAGCATTATCCGATCCGGACTTTTTACAATTTTTCTTATTTTGCTATTTTCAGTTCTGGCAACCAATCTGCCTCCATCTTTAAGATTCGAAAAAACAGAAGGCGCTTACGATACTATCTTTGGATTGTCCGCAAGAATTGCAGCAGCTTCCCTTACAGCTTTTACATTGGCTGAATTTTTGGATGTTTTTATTTTTGCGAAAATAAGACAAAGATTTGGGAAAAAGGCATTGTGGTTTCGAAACAACGCGTCCAACTTTATCTCACAACTTGTAGACACAACAGTATTCATGTTTTTGGCTTTTTATGCAATGGATAAATCATTTGACAGCAACATTGGTTTTTTAATTAGTCTTATTTTGCCTTACTGGTTACTTAAGTGTTTTATGTCAATAATTGAAACCCCTTTTGTTTATTTAGGAGTTAAGTGGCTTAAAAACCCATAATCAGCATGAAAGTTGTTTTGGCAGTAGTTTCCTCTTTGAATGGTAAAATTACTAAAGGCGAGATTACAAATGTTCGTTCTTGGGCTTCGAAAGAAGATCTAAAATATTTTTCTTCCCTGATTAAGAAAAATAATCTTATTGTTATGGGAAGGGAAACGTATGAAGCTGCGCGGTCGGTTATCAAACTAATTCCCGGTAAACAACGCATTGTTTTAACAAGAAATCCTGAACGATTTAAACCATCTGAAGTTAAGGGTCAATTAGAATTTACCAATGATTCTCCAACGCAATTAGTAAAAAGAATGGAGGCAAATGGTTATAAAACAATGCTTCTTGTCGGAGGAAGTACAATAAGTACGTTATTTTTTCAACAAAACATAATTGATGAAGTTTGGATTACGCTTGAGCCCAACATATTTGGAAAAGGAAAAGGTTTGGTTGAAGAAACAGATTTAGACGTATCTTTGCAACTTAATAGCATAAAAAAACTAAACAAATCCGGAACGCTTCTTCTTAAATATTCTGTTGTTAGATCAGGCTAAATACTTAATTTTAATTTCAACCATTGACAGGGGTGGAAAATGAGATATAATGGTTTTGGTATGTAAAGATATTTCACCAAAGATTTGTGGGAACAAATAACCCGCCTCTTTGGCGGTTTTTTCGTCTTTGCGTAGTTTTTAGTATTCGCACATTAACTATTTAAGCTAAACAGCACAATTTTTTGGGTCAGAACACTTCAGGATAAGGAGCATGTTCAAAAGGAGATCAGTCCGCCCGATCTTAGTCGCCTTAGGCGACAGCGATCTTTGGCGGATTTCTCTAGGAACATAGTTCCTCGATCAAGAAGTGGTAGGAACAGGACATTGTATATTCCCGATTTAATCGGGGACAGCAGTGTCAAATTTTTTTGAGAGTTTGATCCTGGCTCAGGATGAACGCTGGCGGCGTGCCTTAGGCATGCAAGTCGAATGGTCGCAAGACAATGGCAGACGGGTGAGTAATACGTAGGAATCTACCCCTTAATGGATCATAGCTCATCGAAAGATGGGGTAATAGTCCATAGTCTCAGGGTTCCACCCTGAGTAAATCCGAAGCACGAAATCCGAAATCCGAAACAATATCAAAATTAAAATGACAAAAATTCAAAATAGGTTTTGAACATTTGGATTTTGAGAATTAAAATTTGTTTCGAGTTTCGATATTCGAATTTCGAATTTATTTAGAGTGGAGCTTTGAGTAAAGATCGTAACTGATCGTTGAGGGAGGAGCCTACGTCCTATCAGCTAGTAGGTAAGGTAAAAGCTTACCTAGGCTATGACGGGTAGCTGGACTGAGAGGTCGGTCAGCCACAACTGCACTGAGATACGGGCAGTACACCTACGGGTGGCAGCAACCAGGAATATTGCGCAATGGACGAAAGTCTGACGCAGCGACGCCGCGTGGAGGATGAAGGCCTTAGGGTCGTAAACTCCTTTTGCCCAGCCATTCACGGCGGGGCGAATAAGCCTCTACTAACTACGTGCCAGAAGTCTCGGTAAT
>MFNZ01000035.1:9227-9532 GCA_001782195.1 Candidatus Levybacteria bacterium RIFCSPHIGHO2_02_FULL_37_13 | reverse complement strand
TCTTTGCCTGTAGATTCAAAATTCCCTATACTTGCAGGCCTGTAAAATCGCTGGTAGAAAATCCCGCTTGACATAAGAACAACTGCAAATATCAAGAGCCCTATATACTTATTTATTTCAGTTTTTTTTTGGGCAAAATAATTATCAAGACTTATTGGGCCTGATCCTAACAAAAAAAGCGCAATTGATGCGCCCAAAAGCCCCAGATCACGGTAAAGGTCGGGATTAAGAGAAAGGCCATATTTGCCAAGAAAAGAAAGAAAAAAAGTGGTAACCAGGAAAATAGAAAGAAATGAAAAAATTCT
>MFNZ01000035.1:8312-8944 GCA_001782195.1 Candidatus Levybacteria bacterium RIFCSPHIGHO2_02_FULL_37_13 | reverse complement strand
GAGATAATACATCTCCCCCGCCAATTCCGCCAACACAAGCATAACTGTTATTTTTTGCCATATAAGAAACGTCATCAAGCCCCCACAAAGAACCATTTGGAACAAAATACCATCCGGAATTTTTAAGAACTTGGATTTCCGGATCAGTTAAACTTGGGATTTTCCACCAGTTTGTTTGAATCCCTTGACCGTCTGATGTGCAAAGACATTGCAAAACTTGATTTTGGTTGACTGAATATACAGTATCTTTTCCTTTAAATTCCGCGTTATTACCAATAACACCATGTGTTCCATCGTTGTATTGTACTTTAAGAGAACCTGTTGGAGTAGAACATGCAGGAAAATCAGGAGCACTTACAGCAGACGCGTTTTGCACGTAAAACGCAGCCAAAAAAGAAAAAAGAACCAAAAAGATAATAAAAAATCTAATCTTCATAAGTCTTTTCTGTCATCCTGAATTTATTTCAGGATCTCGCTTCTCTTGAGATGCTGAAACGAGTTCAGCATGACAATTATTTGAACCTAGAATAATAGGCTATAGGATAGCATATTTGGGGTGAAAAGTCAAGATTATACTCTAATATAGGCTTAGGGGAATCTATCTAAATTCTCCCTATAATACTTCTCTAGGA
>MFNZ01000035.1:3022-8285 GCA_001782195.1 Candidatus Levybacteria bacterium RIFCSPHIGHO2_02_FULL_37_13 | reverse complement strand
TGGAAGTCCACAGGTGCGTTGAGGATCCGACATTTGTCCAATAATTCAAACCGATCACTTCTTCCATGTTAAATAATCCTTGAAGTGTCTTTTCAAGCCAGACTTTTTGCGCTTCATTGCTCATTGCCCCATGCACTTCGTGCACATGCGGAATTGGAACACCAAATTCACCTAAAAACACTTTTCCTCCGCTTCTTTTAGCTAAAGATCTAATGTCAATAATTAACTGATCGGGGCTTGCGACATAATGATCTATAACAACAACTCCACCCATTGCTTTTGTTGTTTCTTTATCCATAATAAGATTGGCAACATCCCCATTCATTGAATTATAATTTGAAGCAACGTTTTTCCCTATTTTTTCAAACGCGGTTTTTGTTGCTTTGTATTCCTCTATTAAAAATGCTCTATGCCCTTTTGCGTCCCCGTTGTGTCTTGGATCACCGGGTCCTCCGTTTTCACACTCATTGCATGCGCCAAATAAATCTCCATCTTCAAATAAATCATTATTATCAAGTATAAATTTTACGGTTTTGTCTATGTGGGTTTTTCTATCGATTGGCTTATAATCAAACCACTTTTCCCAACCTGACCAGTTGCCCCTAAACCAAATTTTTAATTTATATTTTCGAGCAGTTGTAACCCAACGTTTTAAAAATGGCAAAAATTCATCATCATATGGCGTGTCGATTGCGACATGAGTAGCATTAGCATCGGCTATATCTTTTATCTGGCTATCAATAATTTTGTCAAAACTTTTGCTGTTTGCTTTTTCACGGGCAAGGTCTCTTGAATACTTCATAGTATCAATCGACTGAAACTCCCAAAAATGCACGTTTTTATTTTTATTTTTATCCTTAGAAATAAAAACAACAAGTAAAACAGCAAAAATTAATATTAATACAAAATAAAACCTCTTCATAGGCATATATTAAATTCTTATTACTACGCCTTTAACATCCCGTTTACCTGATGATCTGCCATCCCCTCCAAATTCAATATAATGGTCAGCCATTGCGGACTCTGCAATATCAACATTTACTTGCTCTTCATTAATATAAGCATTGCCTCCCATGCTATTTTGGATTCTTGATTTAAGCATGTCTTGGGATAATCCTGCGGTTGCTATGGCGGAATCGGTAACAAATATAGAAAGTTTTGCCAAAGGATATTTTTGTTTTAATTGCCTGTATTTTTTAATTACTGTTTCAAGCTGATTTGTAAGTATTGTTGGTGTCTGTACGCCATAAATTCTATCAAATACAAATGCCATTTCTGAAGTTCCATCTTGGTGAATAATAGGATCTAAAAATAAAATTTCATCCGATATACTTCCTCTTGTTTGCCCTTCAGACTGGCTATATAAATAGAATTTATTTGAATCTCCAAAGGTTAGATTTGTATCATTATTAGAGCCTTTTTTTGTGCAAGATAAACATTCTCTCATGTTTTCAATTACAGTATTTAGATTATTAGTCATTGTGCTTACAATAGCCTGTTGTGTAGTTGGAGTGTTTATAATCTTGTCTATTTGATCCAATTTATCTTTTAGCAATTGATTATTTGTTGTAATACTTCCTTGTTTCAGACTCGAGAATTTATCTTTTGTCTTATCAAAAATTTCCTGCAATTTAATAACTTGTTCTCTAATTCTACCCGTATACTCAACTAACAACTTTTTTTCGTTTGGTTTTAAACTGCCTTCCTTTTTTACAATAACATTATCAAGATAATCCAAATCAGACGATAATGCAAATGCTCCGGAGGTTGGTTTAAACTCTTCTCCTAACCTGCTAAATACTTCTATAATTTCTTGGGAGGGTTGCAGTAATTGTCTAATGCTCTTAATTTCATGTTCAGCTTGAGCTTCATTTACAAACTGTAGCATATTGACTATTGTTGAAAGCGGTCTGATACCCTCCTGAAAATGCTTTTTTATATTATCTGCTGAAAGATCAAAATTGCTATCCTGAGCAATTCTTGTTATCTCTGCTTTTATTTTTTGTTCATCCTCAGAATACTGAACTGATTTTGATGGATTTTGCAAGGATTGATACATTTTGGAAGAAACCGCTCCCACTTTTCTATTCCCATAAGACAATAATAGCCTCATTCTTTCTTTATCCAAAGGTTCGGGGTAAAGATCAGGGTCTTCTAACTGTCTCAGATTCAAGATTACATTGTTCAGTTTTACATCTATTGTTTCTATATCTCCAACCGCGACATTCTGGACTTCTTCCTGAAGTATTCTTACAAATTCCGGAATATCTGATTCGGGAATGCCTAAATTTTCCGGATTGAGCGGATTTAGCTCTGTTCTTTTCTTCATTATGTCTCTTATTTCTTCTGCCCTTTTTGGTTCAATAAAAGTCTGTGGATCAATTTCTACTCCACATCTAAAATCATCCCATTTATTATTTAGCATCAGAGACAAGTAGTATCCAAGCTCTGTTTCTTTAATAGCATCTCTTTCATGAAGATTAGATAAATACAAAGATATATTTGTTAATGAACGCACATTGTCTTCGGTAAACTCTTTAGGAACTTTAATAATACCGAATCTATCTTTAAATAATTTTGAAATCTCTCTAATGAGTTTTGCTTTTTGAATTTCCAGCGGATTTTCTTTTGTGTTTATTGATATAGAAAAAGCTTGAAAATCCTTTCGAAGATTTACTAGTTGGGCTTGGTCATAACTTTTTTTACCTTCCTTATCGGTTTTTTCCATTAATGCAAGCTGTACTCCATAAAGAGGATAAATTTCTCGCATAAAACGTCTAAGTTCTGAAGGATTAAGATTATCGAAAGCCTTCATAAAGTCGGAAAAAAGATTTGGATCAGCAGGTAAAATATCTGATGAAATGTTGTAGAAATCCGTTCTGTTTTCATTTGACCATTTTTCTTTATCGAATCGGTTCTCAATAGTATGTAATTTTTGAAATATTGTATTTTTGTTTTCATCGGTTGTTGATCCTCCATCTAATGTTGTACGAAAGATGTTGATGAAATTAGATAATGATTTTATTTGTGTAAGAGGCCCCGCACCACCACCATGTTTTATGAAATCTGTGGTGAAGTATAGAGTAAAAGGAATTTGATCTAAATTTCCGCTAGCAAGATAATCCATATACTCCCTTCTTAAATTGTTGAGACAAAAGTCTTTCACATGTGAGTTATTAAAAAGTTCCTCTATTCTATTTCTTGATTGTTCTGAAAAGTGAAAATAGCCTGCTTGACTCGCGACAAATGTCATCAAAAGGGATCGCCAGTTACTTTCATTTATTTCCAATTCCGGAATATCAGTTAAAAGTTTATCCATGCGAATAAACTCATTGTTAAACAACCCTAATTTTATTTCTCTACTTTCACTTACGGTTAATTTTTTTGTTTGTTTAAAGAATTTTTGTCCAATAGATAAATTCAGTGATGGATCCAAAAGATCGAGTTGGGAAGGATTTGACATTGTCAGCAAAGCTAAAACAACGAGGTCTGCTTGAGCTTGTTGATCTCGCAATATAGACAATGCAAAATCTTGAGTTACCTGATGTATCTCTGGATACCATCCATATTCGCCTTGATATTGGTCTTGTCTACTATCCTGTCTTAAAGATTTTAAAGACTCCAATACTGACCTTAAATTGCTAAGCGCCGGATAAACTTTTTCAGCTCTATCTAAAATATTTTTCCATTCTGGTTTCTTACTAAGAGTCAGTAAAGTTCTGCCAGCTTCACGCGCTAGGTCGGTTGGCACACTCACTCCAGTTATCAACACTAAATTTCTTATAGCGTCTGGGGTGGGATAATACTTAAGATCTCGAATAGCAAAATTTCTGTTACTTGGATCTTTTATAAGATCGTCTTCTTTGAAGCCTATGGATGCATCTAACAATTCAGAATAATATATTTGATCTTGTTTTTGAATTTCTTCCCTAAAGAGTTCGTTAGCTTTCCTAGAATATTTTACTCCTTGCCAAGATCGTACTTCATTAATGTAGTCATATGTCCAATCTAAATGCTTAGCTTCATTAATATACTTATAAACTTCCTTTCCAAATGTACCCTTAGTAGCTGTCTCTCCTAAGAATGAGGGCGGCCCTAAAGATTTTACAATAATTAATTCGTCTAATTTATTTCTAGAATCATTTGCTCCTAAGTGACGCCTTGCTAAATTTAATATTGGGCGTATATTATCTGCTGCAATTTTGGCAACAAGATTCTTAATTACTGCCTCATCTTCTCTGTTCATTAATGGCTCTGCAAGATCAGCCCTTCCATAGATAGACGAATCAAGCGCCTGTCGATATGATGAGGTTCTAATATTTGGTTCTTCCCGATGGTCAATATAAGAATGCAATGCCTTAAAGAATTCGTCTTGTTTGTCTTCACCTTGTTCTCGACCAGAAGTATGTTCTTCTATCTCCGGCTTTATAATTTGCTCAATATAAGTCTCCCTTATATCTGAAGCGACTGTTCCATCCTGAAGAATTTCATGTAATAGTTGTTCGTATCTGATTCGAATATCTTCTATTTCTTGCCCAACCGTAGTCATCAAAGCTTCTTCCGTAATGAGTATTGCATTTTTTTGCTTTTGCCGTACAGGTTTTTCTTTCGCTTCAATTTGATCTATAAATTGTTTTTTTGCTTGAATTTGGTTTTCTAATTCAGCTAATTGACCTTGTATGCCTGATTTCTGTGTTGTCAAACGGCCTTTTTCTCTACGAACTAACAATTTTCTAATACCTCTTGCGCGATTTAACGCTTCCATTCTTGGGTCTATGTCTATCTTGAGATCAGCCTGGAGAGGATGAGCCTGTTCTTCTAGCTTCTTCTTTTGACCTAAAGCCGAATCCTTAAGCTGGGTTGATTCTTGTAAGGTATGTCTACTTCGAAGTAAATACTCTGATGTCGTTAATGATTCTTCCTTATCTAACATTTCAAGATGATTCAATACATCATCTGGCGTAACTGGTTTTTGCGGTTCTTCTTGTGGGACTTGTAGGTTAAGAAGCTGAGTAATCTTTTGCAACCTGTTTTGAGCAGTTAAATGAATTTCTGCTATTCTAGATGGAAAATTTGGTCTGGCTGCAACAGTTTCATGATCACGTTGCCTAACAGCACCCGTTATTTCCCCATCTATTCCAGTCGCTTGTTCTACAGACATACTTGCATCTCCCATATTTTATTGCTTCTTAAGAAGCATAGCTATTTTACCTTATAGCTTCATATTGTGCAATTCGATAAAATAATGTTGTGCATAAAGCGT
>MFNZ01000035.1:0-2979 GCA_001782195.1 Candidatus Levybacteria bacterium RIFCSPHIGHO2_02_FULL_37_13 | reverse complement strand
TCGATAAAATAATGTTGTGCATAAAGCGTTTTTGATGCTTAGGAAAATTCCCGTAGAATTTGTGATAAACTGGCTTTATGGATGAGAAATGGAAAATAGAGTTATATGAGAATGCCAGAGGCGAGAAACTGGTTGAAGAGTTTTTTGATTCATTAGAGGCAAAAGCTCGATTAAAAATAAATCATGCCATTGAATTACTAGAAACATTTGGATTAGAAGGTGGTTATCCTCATGTTAAAAAATTAATAGGTAGCGATTTATGGGAGTATCGTATTCTTGGATCTGATAGCATACGCATCTTTTATGTTTCAATGACTGGAAAAATATTTCTTATTCTCCATGGTTTCAAGAAAAAGAAACAGAAAACGCCAACTAAAGAAATTAGAATTGCAGAAGGACGCTTAGAAGAATATATTATGCGTAAAAAACCAAAAAAATAAAATAATTGACCATTGACAGTATCGCAAATTTGCGATATCATTACGACATGACTAACTGGGATACATACAAACAAAAATTATTAAAAGACCCTGAATTCAAAAAACTCTATGAAGAATCTCAACCTGAGTTTGAGATTGCTAAGGCTATTATTCGCGCAAGAATAGAGAATAAAATAACTCAAAAAGAGTTAGCTAAAAAAATGAACACCACTCAATCTGTGATCTCCCGTGTCGAGCAAGGTAAAACAAGTCCCTCTATTTCTTTACTTAAGCGTTTAGCAGCAGCTCTCAATACTACTCTTCAGGTTCAGTTTAAATAAAACCTCTTTTGCAAAGCATGTAGCATGAGATCCTCATTCGAGTCTGAGCCGATTCGGTCTGAGCTCACGGTCGAATGACCTGAGGGCTCATCCCTCAGAGTCGAAGACCTCCACGCTGGTCGGGCCCACGGCTCTGAGAGCCTCAGGCTCGTAGAGATAACAAAGTGGGTAATCTCTCCTATTTTCCCTCTTGCATCTTTAATTTAGTTTGGTAGAATAGGCTATCAACTGATGAAACGTCTTTTTCTAAAAATATTTTTTGTAATAATATTTCTATCTTTTTTTTCAAACTATAGTACTGCTCATGCCGCAAGCTCAACAGAACTTCTTACAAAACCCTGGACTCTAACAGCAAGTAACGGCGCCTCCGAACAATATCAGCTAATAGACCCCAACGCGTTAAAAGGCAATACTAACCTTCGAATTACTTACAATCTCAAAGGAACATGTCTTTTAGACGGCGACGCGTCTGCAATTATTTTTGACCAACCCATTAATAGGACCTGGCGGTATATTTCTTTGTCAAAGTACGGGAAAAATTGCAATGCCAACGAGCAAACTGTAGATATTCCTTTGTCTCATTTTAACAACCTTGACCCATCGCTTCAGGTTGGCACATTTCATGTCCGGATATGGAACGATAAACCTTACAGCATAGATATAACAAGCGCCAGTCTTTATAGTAATGCTCCAACCCCAACTCCTACACCCACGCCATCACCTTCTAATGTATCAACGCCTACTCCAACTACTCGCCCAACTTCCAGCCCAACCCCAACACCGCCCCCTACCCCTACTCCTACTCCGAAACCTATTATTACAACTTCAACCTCTCAGAAAGCCTCATGGAGCATTCAAAGCGTATCATCAATGAAAGAAACCAAAGACAGGATTTGCGGACAACGATCAACTGAATTTATCCAAAAATGGGTAGACAAAGCAGTTGAGGTAGGCGCAAATTATGTTGCCATAGAAACTCCATACGATAGTCCATCTTGCGGAAATTCTGTACTTTATACAAAAACATGGGTGAATTTGATTCGTTCCAGAGGTTTAAAAATCTGGCACCGTCACATGCCTCTTGCGTTTGAAGGTATTTACGATACGCCGAAAAACCCATCTATTGATTACTTAACTATTATTTCCAATTATATAAAAGCAAATCCTTCATTTTTCCAGCAAGGCGATATCTTTACACCTATTCCTGAGCCCCAGAATGGCGGAATTGCCGGTGTAAATTATTGCCCATACGGTATTTGCATATTCAAAAACGCGAAAGATTTTAACGCTTGGCTTAGAAATGCCATGGATGTAAGTGAATCCGCGTTTGCCCAAATTGGATTAGGAGGAAAAATAAAAATTGGCTATTATGGATTTGACGGATATATTGCATGGGGAGACAACAATCCTGATTGGGATGGAATTTTGGAAGACCAGACTGTCTTGAAAATGGGCAACATAACAATCGATCATTATCCGGAAATCGTAGGCGATACTATGCAAAACGATCTTAACGAGCTTGAAAGCAGATATCCAAATATCCCAATTATTATTGGGGAATGGGGAACTATCACAAGCAACAATACAGAAAATCAGGTAATACAATCCATGGGCGCGGCAAGACGACCGAGTGTTGTTGGATTTAATTATTGGCATTTTGGCATGGGAGGACACGAGGAATTAATACGCGAGGATTTTACCAACAAACCGCAATTTGATGAAGTGCAATCGTATTTCAAACGATTACGATAATAGTTATGAATAAAAAAATTATAAGCTTACTTTTTGTTCTTATAGCTATTCTTTTTACCGGCTCTTTGGTTTTGATTTCCTATGAAAAGGAAAAGGCATCCATCCTTGAGAGACAAAAACAAAAGGTCAGTCTGTTAAACAACTGGTCGCTAAGCGGTTCAAAATCAATCGCTACTCAATCTCAAAACCTATCTTTCGACGCGCTTAAAGATAAAAACATGCTCAATATTTCATACAATCTTCACGGACTTTGCGTTATGAGCGGGGATGCGTCATCGTTAACAATTATTCCAAAGGACAGTGAAAAAAAATATTCTATAACTTTTGCCGAGTATGGACAAAATTGTTATGACGGTATACAAACTATCGAAGTCCCATTGTCTAATTTTGAAGGGCTAAATCCGGATCAACAAATTCAATCTATCACTGCCAGATTTTGGTACCCTACATACTACAATGTCGAGATA
>MFNZ01000034.1 GCA_001782195.1 Candidatus Levybacteria bacterium RIFCSPHIGHO2_02_FULL_37_13 | reverse complement strand
ACCCACTACTAAATACAATTTGCAATAAATTATATAACTCCTATAATACTTCTGGATGAGTTTTTCAGATATTGCGAAGATTGAATGGAAACGCGGTGAAGAATGGTTTGAAAAATGGTCAGACACAGAATTAGCATTCATGAGTTTCCATAGCGATCAGAACCCTCTCTTAGCTATTTTTCATAAAGGAGGATTAAATAGTTTAGCTATCAATACTATCTGGTATTACTCTGACTGGACTTTATGGGGTCAAGATAAAGACAAGGCCTCAGCAGATGAACTAATTCTCCAGAAGTTAGTAAGCAAGGAAAAGCAGTATCTTAAAAAGATAAAAGAAATAATTGCTCAGACTAAAAGAGCAAAAACCATAAATCCTGATTTGCTAAAAAAGGCAAAATACGCTTTTTCACTTATGCATTATATATTTGTTACTGATTTAGGTGGTCATTTATCTCCCGCAATTGACAAAAGAATGAAAAACTTATCTTTACAAGATCAGGATATTGAAGAAATCAAAGATTATTTGCTTATGCAAGATAACTTGTATTTATTTAAAAAAGAAGATGAAGATTTAAGAACAATATCAGAACGGCTTAAAACAATTCATGGAGCCAATATAGCCAAAAACTATAGCAAGCTTAACCCAAAGATTAAGCAACTATTAATACAACACCAAAAAGAATACTGCTGGATACAATACGGAAGAATCGATACAGAACCTTATACTCTAGAGGAAATATTTAATAGGTTAATAGAATTATTGAAGGAGTCCAAGCAAGCTGAAAATTTAAAAAAAAGACAAAGAAGCACTATTTTAAATAAGTTAGCAAAGAAAGATATTCATTATTTTGATTTAATCAAACAATACATATATCTTGATAATCTAGCTGCTGGGTTACACCGGTATTTGTTTTTCCTGATCGCAACTCTTATCAAGAAAAAGGTTAAAATTTCCTACAAAGATCTAACATGGTATTCGTTCCAAGAGATAGAACAACTTGTTAAAAACAATAAAATAATTCCTAAAGCCCAACTAAGTAAAAGAAAAAAACATAGAACAATGGTTCAAATTAACGGAAAAATCAATTTCTTTTATGGAAAAAAATTATTTAAGAAAATAGAATCAATTATCCCTAAAAAAAATTTACATAACAGGGTCAGGATAATCTCTGGAAATATTGCCTGTCGAGGAATTGCCAAGGGTAAAGTCACGATTATCAAGCAGATTAAAGATATAAGAAAAATGAAAAAGGGCAATATTCTTGTTGTTCCCAATACAGATCCTGAATTGACAATAACAATGCGTAAGGCTGCCGCAATTATTACTGACTGGGGAGGAGTAACCTCTCATGCGGCTATCGTCTCTCGAGAATTTGGCATTCCCTGCATAGTAGGAACAGATATCGCAACCCAGGTTTTAAAGGATGGAGACATGGTTGAAGTTGATGCGGATAAGGGAATTGTTAGGATTTTGAGATAATATTTGTTAAAATACTTTAAAGTTTAAAAGTATGAAAAATAAATTAAAAGACTTCCATCATTATAAAGGTAATAATTTAACTCGATTTGAAAAGGTTGAAAGAAAAGTTATCGAGCTAATACTTTCGTCAAAAGTACCAGATGGTCAAAGAGAAGATTCAGTAATATTTGAATTAAAACATGCATCAGGCTGCACACAAATCGCAAGAATTCTTGCTCAGAAAAGAAAGCTCAATGTCGAGATTGCAGATGCTGCCGCAACGCTTCATGATATTTATGTTATTATCCATGGAACATATAAAGATCATGCAAAGTTAGGCTCTTTTATTGCTGAAAAAATTTTAAAAGAAATTAACGGTTTTTCGAAAAGCGAAATAGCAACAATTACACAAGCGGTTGCGCATCATAGCGAAAAGGATATTTACTCAAATAATCCTTATATAGAACTTGTAAAAGACGTTGATGTTTTTGATTGTTCATTATATAAAGGAGCCGAAGGATCTTATCGAATCCACAAACCTGAGAATATTTTTAAAGAATATGTAAAAAGAATAAAAAAGGTTAGACGAGAACTTGGACTGCCTCAAAATGATGTTTTCAGATAAATCTGATATACTCCCTATATGAAAGACGAATGGTTTAGATGGGAGCGTGAAGCCGCCATCCACTTTCTTTTTCCAACTCTTGAGGGCTCTATGCAACCCCTTAAAATCTTTACGGGTCATGGCTTCCCTACTACTATTTTAATTTTCAAGAATGGCATTGTAACCTGGTGTGTTAAGGAAAATGAATTTTATGGATTAGGCGCAAAACTATTAGAAATTTATAAAGACCCTAAAAAAGAAAAACAGATGGTTAATGAAGCAACTAAAAGATTAAATTTTTTAGTTAAAGTAGAGCAAGAAATAGGTAAAAGTAAATTATCGAAGTTATCAAACGAATCACTGGTTGATTTGTATTCCAAACTTCATGAATCTTTTATTAACTACTACGGCATTGGCGCAATCCAGGAACCTCTTGCCATGCAAGCAGAGATAGAGTTAAAAAATACCAATACGTCTTTAAGCGATATTCAGATAAATAGCCTAACCTCTCCTAGAAAAATATCTTATATCAAAGAAGCAGAAAATTATCTTTGGAAGACAAAAAACATAGAACTCTTTATAAAAAATTATTACTGGATTGACAATAACTATTCACAAACTAAAGTCTTATCCAAAACAGACGTTAAACAAAAATTAAAACATATTAAACAAAGTAAAAAAATCAATCCTTTAAATACTAAAAATTTAAATCTAAATGACGAGATACTAAGGCTTGTTGAACTTCTAAAAAATTTTGCTGCTTATCAGGATGAAAGAAAAAGAAACATTTTAATATACCTGCATTTCTTAGAAATACTTCTTAAAGAAATTGGCAGAAGAGGAAATATAAGTTTAGAAACAATGAGAGATACTTTTCCCTCAGATATAAAAAATGTTTTAAACGGAAAAATCTTACAAGGGTTTGTTAAAAAAAGAAAACAATCATGTTTTGTTGTTTGGAAGGAAAAAGCAAGAAAACCATTAATTTTAATTGGAAAAAATACGAGAGTATGGGAGAAAAAGTTATCTCCAAAAATTAATCGCCAAACACAAATAGTTAAAGGTAATTGTGCGTCAAGAGGAAAAGCAAAAGGTAAGGTAAGGATAATATTAAGCGCAAACGAAAACAATAAGCTAAAGGATGGTGAAGTTTTAGTAACCTTTATGACATCGCCAGACTTTATGCCTGTGATAAAAAAGTGCAGCGCGATTGTTACAAATTTAGGCGGTATTACATCGCATGCAGCAATTATATCCAGAGAATTCGGTATACCTTGTATAGTAGGCACTAAAAACGCAACTGAAATTTTGAAAACCGGAGATATGGTTGAGGTTGATGCGGATAAAGGAATTGTTAGGATAATTAATCCAACGGTCTCTTCCTAAATAAATATCGTTACGCTATAATACACTTATCTTATTTTATAGTAATATAAATATATGGATTCTTCTAATGTTTTAGAAGCTCAGATTCAAAAACTCGAAGAAAAAGCAAAGATTGCTCCTCTTCCTGCTGATCTTTTAGAGAAAATAGATGAGGAAATCGCGCTTTTACGAGGTAGTCTTAACCCTTCGACCAGCTCAGGGCAGGCAGGCTCAGGATCATTTGTAACTTTTGAAAATGTCGCAAATTACATTAATTGGGTGACTTCCCTACCCTTTAACAAAGAGACAAAAGACAATTTGGATCTTGTTCTGGCAAAACAAATTTTGGATAAAAATCATTATGGACTTGAAAACGTTAAAAATAGAATTTTGGAATATTTATCATCGCTTATATTAAACATGCAAGGAAAAACAGACTCGGTACTTCGAGCTCCAATACTTTGCTTAGTAGGACTTGCAGGGACTGGCAAAACCACTCTTGCTTATTCAATCGCCGAAACCTTAGCTAGAAAATTCGCAAGAATTCCATTTGGGGGAATGGGAGATGCGAGAGTTTTACGCGGAGCATCAAGAGCTTTTGCAGATTCAGAACCCGGGCAGGTTATTAAAAATATAGTTCGCTCACAATGTAAAAATCCGGTAATACTTCTTGATGAGCTGGACAGAATAACCGAAACAGGACGAAGTGATGTTATGGGTGTATTGGTCGAACTTTTGGATCCCGAACAAAATAAAACATTTATAGACCACTATATTGACTATCCTTTTGACCTGTCCCATACTCTGTTTGTCGCGACCGCGAATAATACAACAAATATTACAACTGCGGTTTTGGATAGACTTGAGATTATACAACTGCCATCTTACACGGATGAAGAAAAAACAGTTATTGCCAAAAAATATTTATTTCCCAAGATTCGCCAGCAATCAGGATTATTGGAAAATCAAATTACAATAGCTGATGCTGTTTGGCCGCTGGTCATACGACCTTTAGGATACGACTCCGGCATGAGAAGTCTTGAACGAACAGTTGAGGGAATTTGCCGGAAAGTCACAAGACTAATTGTCGAGAAAAAATCCCAAGCTGTTAATGTCACAACAGAAAATATCAAGGAGTTTTTACCAACTTAAACTATGTATAATCAACTATCTTTCATCCCCCTAGGTGGTGTTGGCGGAGTTACCAAAAATATGTATCTGTATGAATATAACAATCAGATACTTATTGTAGATTGCGGGTTGGGCTTTCCGGATGAAACCATGCTTGGCGTTGATCTTTTGCTCCCTGATATTTCTTACCTTATTAAAACGAAAAAACCAATTGTCGGAATGGCCTTAACTCATGGACACGAAGATCATATAGGAGCTCTTCCGTTTCTTTTAGACAGCCTCCCGTCTTTTCCTATAGTTGGAACTCCTTTCACAGCCGCTCTTGCCAATGAAAAATTAAAAGAATTCAGAGTAAACCGCAAAGTTGAAACAGTTCATTTTGATAAACCGGATATAACATTCGGAGAATTTAACCTAACCTTCGTCAGAGTAACACACTCAGTACCAGATACAAGCAATATTTTTATAAAAACACCTATGGGAAATTTTTATCATGCATCGGACTTTAAGCTTGACCCGACACCTTTTGATGGAAAAACAACGGATCTTGCTAAAATTGAGTCTTTAGGAAAACAAGGAGTAATATCTCTTATGTCGGATTGTCTGGGCATTGAAAAACAGGGGTTTTCAAAATCAGAGATTGCAATACTTGAAAATTTTCAAAAAGAAATACAAAATTGCAAAGGTAAATTTATAGTTACCACCTATTCTTCAAACATTGCCCGGCTTAACCAGGTTATAAAAGCATCGGAAAAGGTTGGACGAAGAGTCTGTTTTATCGGCCGTTCTTTGACTAAAACAAAGGAAGTGGCACAAAGACTTGGATACATGAAATTAACAAAAGGAATGGAAATAGAACTTGACCAGGTAAGAAATTATAAGGACAGCGAGTTAACGCTTCTTGTTGCCGGCAGCCAGGGGCAGGAACAATCAGCAATGGCAAGAATTGCCAATGGAGAACATAGAGAAATAAAGCTAACTGAAAACGATGTAATTATTTTTTCAGCAGACCCAATACCGGGAAACGAAGTTTCGATATACAGCATGATAGATCAAATGATTAAAAGCGGAGCCCGTGTTTTGTATTCGGCTGTTTCTCGTGATTTTCATGTTTCCGGCCACGCATTCCTGGAAGACTTAAAAAAAATTGCGGATTTAATAAAACCTAAAATGATGGTTCCAATCGGAGGAAACTTCAGACATATGGCTTTATACGCAAATATGGCGAAGAATTTGGGACATAACAAAAAAAATGTTTTTCTCATAGATGACGGGCAAGAGATCATTTTCGATAAACACTCGGCGAAACTTGGAAAAGTAATACCGCTAAAAAAAGTTTATGTAGATGGTATATCCGGAGAAGAGTTGGAAAGTTATGTCTTAAGAGACAGGCAAAAACTTTCAAATAGCGGAATCGTTATAATTCTTGCCGAAATCGATTCGGAAAATGGACACCTTGTTAATAAACCGGATGTTATCATAAGGGGTTTTACCGAATATAACATAACTAAATTACGCACCAAACTGTTTGATGAGCTGAAGAGAATTTTTGGTTCTAGAAAAGGCAGGGTTACGAATTGGATTTATATTAGAAAATTGGTTGGCGAAACAGCGGAACGCTTGATCTTTAAAATCGCCAAACGCCGCCCCCTCGTCTTGCCTGTTGTAATTGAGGTTTAAAATGAAAGCTGAATATTATGGCCCGTTGTTTGCAATCCTTTCCCCTTTCTTTTCAAGTGTTGCCACGATTTTTAAGACCGGGGCTGTTAAAGAACTCTCTCCTTTTATTGTAATTGTTCTAGGTGGAATAATAGGAAGTATAATTCTTCTCTTTCTTTCTAAACTTTTTCGCGAGAAAATCACTTTCCAAAAACTTAAAACGAATAGAAAAGATCTGTTGTTAGTTTTAATATTCAGAAGTCTGCTTGGAGAATTATTTTTAACAATAGGTCTTAGCCAAACCCAAGCAGTTAAGGCAATTTTCTTTACGAAAATCGAACCATACTTTGTTCTAATACTTGCGTGGATTTTCCTTAAAGAAAAAATACAACTAAAACATCTAATGCTTTTGTTTATTCATTTAATTGGAGCAATTATTCTTTCAACTGGCAACAATATAAATATTGTTGGTAAAGCACAGATTGGCGATCTATTTATTGTTATCGCGATGGCGTTTTTTGCGTCTTCTTACAATTACGGAAAACGCCTAAGCTACAATGTCGGTCCTATATCCAGTAACGCTATTTCAATGATTATAGCAAGCGTAATTCTATTACCTCTTTTAATTGTATTTACAAAACCAGAAACATTCGGTAGCTTAATGGGATGGAAATATCTTTTAGCTTATGTAATTTTATTTAATGTAATATCTCTAACTTTTTGGTATGCATCGCTTAAAACAGTAAAAGGGTGGATTGTTTCATCACTCCGTTATGTTGGCCCAATACTTGGAGCACCGGTTGCTTATTTTTTACTTGAAGAAACTTTAAGTCCTACTCAAATATTTGGAGCAGCAATAATTATTGTTACTTCATTTATGATAATAAGAGAGCATCTGCGGAAAACAGAGCCAAATTCCTTATCCTAAACCAAATAGATTTATTACATAGGGAGCAAAGATAAAAATTCCGGCAACTACTGATCCACCTACTGCTACCAAAACCATTCCTGCCGCCACGTCTTTGGCAATTTTTGCCTGTTGTCTATGCTCGCTAACAATAAGATTAACCATCTCCTCAATTGCCGTATTTATCATTTCTGCCGTAATTACCAGTAAAATCATAATTCCAATAATTCCCATCTCGAATCCGTTAACTCCAAAAAATATACCTGCAAATACTACTAGAAATGCAACTATAAAATGTATTCTTAAGTTCTGATTATCTCTCAGGGCGTAGAAAATCCCCTCAAACGCGTGTATAAAAGAATAGATTATCGATTTATTGTATGGCATATGTTAATTCTAAATCAAAAAGCGCTGGCTGGCAATATACATAGCTATAGTTAACGCCCCTCCTAACACACCCCCCATGGCTGCTTCCAAGGCGGTATGTTTTTTTGTTTTAACGCGCGACCACCCCATCAGTGGAATTAAAAAAAGTAACAATAAGTATGGCCCTTTATAAATAAGTCCTATTGATAATATAAACGCAGAAAGTGTTGCAACATGCACGCTTGCTTTAATACGGTTGTTAATAATATCAATTGCTACAATTCCCAGAATTGCTGCTGCTATTAAGATTAGAAGAACTCTTGGCCCATTAAAAATAAAAAGCAACAATAGGTAAATAGTTGTAATCAGACCTGCGAACAAAAAAAATAGCGGCCTTTGTTTCCTTTTGGTAATATCGAAATCAGAGAAAACCCCAAACTCAACACAGGCAATTACAAATGCTAACATTAATCCAAGGAAAAAATATGAAACCAACATCCATTTTAAACTGCTTATATCATTAGTGCCAAACTTCTCCATTAAAAAATATGGAGAATAAAGCAGTATTAAAATCGGATGCGATAGAAAAGATATGGCACGGGCTAAAATCATCATACGGTTACTTTTTTCAATCGAGCCAAAACTTTTTCCTTCCCCAAAATTTCCAACGACTCCGGAAGAGGCAATCCGGTTTCAAAACCCGTAACAATCTTATACAAAATATTTCCTTTTATTTTATAAGTACTCAAAACTTCCTTCATAATCGAAAGAATTTTTTCTTTATTCCAATTATTAATGACTGAAAACTTTTCATAAAGACTCTTTGCGATATTTTTCTCGTGAGGCAAAAGCTTCGGTATTTTCGAGATAACCAGATCTTTAAACTCTTTGAGCATTTTCATCCGGGTTTTTGCAAGACCAACAATAAAATCTATGGTTTTTGGATCCCCTTCCATAAAGGATAAAACATCCTT
>MFNZ01000033.1:31559-34127 GCA_001782195.1 Candidatus Levybacteria bacterium RIFCSPHIGHO2_02_FULL_37_13 | reverse complement strand
TTTAAAAAATGCAACGTTCAGTAAAAATCAAAATTTGGCGTCTTCGTATGCTCAGGAAGGTATGGAAATAGTAAGAGGGATTAGGGATAGGAGTTGGAATGTTTTTACCTCACTACCCGGTGGTCCAAACCAATGTCTTGGGCAAAATAGTACAACATTGGTGCCGCGCAGTGGTCCGGATTGCAACGGGGAAGGAAATATAGGAATCTTTATCAGGGAGATTACTCTGAATAACAATTCTTCCGATTGTACTACCGGTGCAAACAACACTAAAGTAACAGTGCAGGTAAAATGGTCAGACAACAATTGCCCTGCTGTGGCACCCTCTAATTATTGCCATAAGATTGAACTTGTCTCTTGTTTTAGTAATTTTAATTTTGCGCCAATACCATGAAATCAATTTTCAATTTTCAATTTTCAATTTTCAATTCCCAGAAGGGGTTCACGCTTGTTGAGCTTTTGATCTCGATAGTTATAGTCGGTACTTTCGGAACTATTGTTGTTAACATTTTGGCCTCAACTTTTAGAGGATCAAGCAAAACAGATGTGATTAATAAAGTGAGGCAAAATGGCAATTACGCAATTTCTGAGATGGCGCGGAAGATAAGATATGCAAAAACTTTTGATGGAGCAAGGGTCAACGCTGTTTCTGCTTGGACATGCGATATTATTCCTCCTCCGCCAGCTCCTCCGCCAGCTCCGGCAAGATACAATGAGGTAAAGATAACTTTGTTTGACGGCACAGAAACAACATTTAGCTGCGAAGCAGAAACAATAAATGCAAGCGGAGTAACGTTAATGGATGCTGTCGGTCCTGCAAGTTTGGTTAGGTTAAGCCCCGGAACGTGTTTTTTTACATGTCAAAGAGCCGGTATTTCTGATTCTCCACAAGTCGGAATAAACTTTACTCTTGTTGCAAGAACAGTAAATAACTTTGTTGAGAAACAGGCAACAATCCCATTTAAAACTACGATTAAAGCAAGGAATTGACAAGTCAGCTCAGCTGACTTAAGTCAAGCTTAGCTTGACAAGCACATAAAAATTGTTATGCTTGATGTATGGTGAAAAATAAAGAAAAAGGGCAGGTGCTTTTGATTATTATTTTGGTAATGGTAGCCGTATTAACTGTTGGCTTATCTGTTATGTCGAGAAGCATAACCAATTTAAGAATATCAAGAGAGGAAGCAACTTCGCAAAAAGCCCTGGCAGCGGCGGAGGCAGGAATTGAACAGGCACTTAAAACAAATACTCCCATACCGGCAGGTACGACTCTTGCTTCTCTCGGGGATGTAACTACCACTTATGGCGTCACTATTAATCAGATTTCGGGTAATAATGTTTTGGTAAATGGAGGAAATTTAGTTCCCAAGGACGAAGGAGCAGATATATGGTTAGTTTCTCATAACGCAGATAGTACGCCTAATCTTTCCAGCCCGTGGAATGGAAGCTTGCAAATTTTCTGGGGAGATACGTCAGGAGCATGCAATAATGCGGCATTGGAAGTTGTAGTAGTCTATAGTCCATCGCCGTATAGATTTAGGCGTTACGTTTATGATCCTTGCCCGGGAAGAAGAAGCAATAACAGTTTTTCAGTGGGCGTAAGCGGTGTGAATGTTATCAGCGGGAATTCATTTTCTTACTTAACACCGGCAATTCCGATAAGCTCCGGCTTTATCGCAAGAGTGATTCCTCTTTATTTTAGCAGTTCAATTGGCGCCAGAGCAAGCTCTGCCTTACCTTCACAGGGGATCAGGATTGACTCAACAGGTGATTCCGGAGGAACAAAACGCAAGCTAATAGTTTTTAAAGGATATCCTCAGTTGCCCATACAATATTTTTCATATGGGCTTTTCTCGCCATAATAAATAATGAATACTAAATCTTTCGGGCTTGATATTGGCGCAACATCGATTAAGGCGGTATCGTTAGTTCGCCAGAAAAACGGTTTTTTGTTGGACGCGTCGTTTATAATGCCCGCGCCGTTAAAAGGAATTCTCGCGGCATCTCCAATTGACGAGCACGAGACGGCGGAAGCTATAAAAAAAGTTGTAAATAGCGCGAAAATAACAGCAAAAAATGTAAATATTGCATTGCCCGACAATAAAGTGTACACAAATGTTGTTGAGATGCCAAATCTGTCCAATAAAGAACTATCAAACGCTCTTCAATGGGAAGCAGAGCAATATATTCCTGTGCCGCTTTCGGAAATAAATCTGGTTTGGAACGTTTTAAAAAAAGATGAAAAAATGCGTATTTTAATGGTCGGTGTGCAAGTGTCTGTTATAAGCAAGTACCAAAAAATTATAGAGATGGCGGGATTTAATATAGCATCTGTCGAGACCGAAATTCTGTCGGTAATAAGGGCGCTTACATACAACAGAGATCCAAATATGATGAAAAATTTTCCACATACAGTTATAATGAATATTGGAGCGGAAAATACGTCCTTAGCTATCATTAAAGAGGGATTGCTTATTTTTAATTATTCTATTCCAATTGGCGGATCTGCGATTAATCGCGCGCTGGAGGCGGATTTTGGGTTAAGCGCATCGGACTCGGAAGAGTATA
>MFNZ01000033.1:8958-31534 GCA_001782195.1 Candidatus Levybacteria bacterium RIFCSPHIGHO2_02_FULL_37_13 | reverse complement strand
CTTAACTTCAATTTTGAGCGAGCTTAAGAAAGCATTGGCTTTCTATACGCAAAAGTATAAAGATAGTGAATCCATTCGGCAAATAGTGCTTTGCGGGGGCAGCGCGAAACTGCCGGGCATTCAGCTTTTTTTCGCAGACAGTTTAGGCATAGAAACGGGCATAGCTGATCCATGGCACGTCTTAGAAAGTAAAAACCTTCCAAAGGCATTACTTGATAATGGTTCGGATTATGCAGTTGCCGTTGGTTTAGCGATGAGAGGTTATGAATGAAAATATCAATCTTCTGGTAAAGAAGGATCATAACGTATTAAAGGAACAAAAAAAACTTAAGGTTTTTAGACTAATAGCCGGGGGTTTTCTTGTGGCTTTATTGTTAACATCGTTAGCTATTTACTTGCTTAATTTACAACTCTCAAACACATCTTTGGATGAAGACCGGGAATCCGCTTTATCGGATATTCTGCCGTTTAGAAAAAAAGAGGCAAAATTTTCCATTGTGAATAATAGAATAGACAACATATCAAAGGTACTTGATAAAAAATTAGATGTCTCCAAAATTGTCGATACAATTTTAGCAAAAGCGCCGGATGAAATTCTAGTTGATAATCTGGAATTTAGTGAAAAAAAAATCTCTATAAAAATTTTAACAAGCTCTCTTAAGTCAGTAGATGAATTGTTAAACAATTTAGTAGATATGGCAGAAAAGAAAGAGATAATTAAAGATTTAACGCTTGAATCTCTTGATGTTTCGGAGCTGGAAGGAAGTTATAGAGCTACAATTAAAATAGGGATTTAAAAATTTATGGACGATTTATCTCGCGAGCATATTGATATTTATACAATAAAATTTTTGTACAGAAGATATAAAAGTTTTGTTATCCCCTTTTTGGTAATAATAGTTGTAATTTTGCTTTTTGTAAGGCTTACGGTGCCTGCAATTCAAGATTTATTTGAAGGGTACGAAAAACAAAAAGAATCCAGATTAGTGATAGATAACATTCGGCAAAACTTAAATTTTATCAAAACCATTGACGATTCGAGTCTCGAATCTCAATTTAAAGTTGTTACTAAGGCGTTACCTCCGGAGAAAGATTTTGACAGCGTATTAAATGCAATATCAGACTCTTCTAACAAATCCGGAGTAGTATTGTCCGGATTCAAATTTACAGTTGGGAATTTATCAAAAGAAGAGATAGAAAGCGAGTATCCGTCTCTTAACTTAGAGCTTACTCTTGATGGAGATGCTGAAACAGCGAATATTTTTATAGGCAGTTTGGCAAAGACTTTGCCTTTGTCGGAGATAGCGAAAGTTTCGGCGCAGAAGGATTCTTCAATTGTAACAATAGAATTCTTTTACAAGCCTGTAAAAGCATCAATAAATAACGACAGCTTACCAATTATTCCAATTTCGAATAAGGGACTGGAATTAATCGATAATATGTCTGCTCTTAATATTCCCCAGGCCTCGGATATTGATTTGCCAGTTTCTACTCCGTCTGCCAACCCCTTTTTCTAGAAGGTCCGGGCGTAATTTGATTGTTTTTCTTATAGATTGCGCATTTTGCCATTTATCTATTCTAGAATGATTACCGGAAAGCAAGATCTTTGGTACCCGAAGATTTTTATAACGCCTTGGTTTTGTATACTGAGGATATTCCAAGTACGGGGAAAATGATTCTTTGCTTACAACTCCCTCCTTAAGGGCGCCTTTTATAAGTCGTACAACAGAATCTGTTATAAGCATTGCCGGAATTTCTCCGCCTGTTGTGATGAAATCGCCAATTGAAATTTTTTCATCAACAAATTCTTCTACGCGTGCGTCAATCCCCTCATAGTGTCCGCATACTAAAATAAGATGGTCAAGTCTTGAAAAATTTGCTGCAATTTTTTGGTTAAACTTATTTCCTGTGGGCGTAAGAAGAACGACTTTCTCGCGACGTTTGTTAGAAAAAACTTTAACTTTATCAATCGTTTTTTTTAAGACATCTACTCGTAAGATCATGCCCGTTCCGCCACCGTAGGGTTTGTCGTCTACAACTTTGTGTTTCCCAATACCAAAATTTCGTATATTTATTAATTCAATATTTACAATTTTATTGTCTCTTGCGCGTTTAATGATTGAGTGGTCAAATGGGCCTTGAAACATTTTCGGAAAAAGCGTTAAAATGGAGATCTTCACAATTTAAGTTAGTTTTCCAATAGGCTGATGTTTATTTTCTTATTCTGTTTGATTGCGTTGATTTTTATAACATTTCGTATTGCTCTTATTACTTTTCCATTTTTTCCAATTACCCTTCCCATGTCTGCTTTTGCTACTTTAATCGTAAAGTCTAGAATTCCATCCTGCTCTTTTTCTTCTATCTCGACTTTATCAGTCTCTCCTACTATTGATGAAATTATATAAAGTAATGCTTTTTTCATGCCTTGTTTTTATTGACAATTTGACTTACCGCTATACTTGGTTTCGCGCCTTGGGAAATCCAATAATTGTACCGTTCTTTGTTAATTTCGTTTTTGCTTCCGCTTGTTGTCTTTTCAAAGCGTCCGAGCACTTCGATTGGTTTTCCATTACGCCTTGTCCTCTTCTCCATCACTACAAGTCGGTACCTGGCTTCTCCTTTTCTCCCCATTTTTGATAATCTAATTACGACACTCATTTTTGTATTATACCATTATTTCTTGAGTCTCTCAAGGCTTTTTTCTGCCGCGATTTCTGACGCTATTTGTTTGGACTTACCGGTTCCTATTCCAAGCATAACTTCGCCGACAAACACGCCGACAGTAAATAATTTTTTATGAGCAGGTCCTGTTTCTTTGATTACTCTATAGACCGGCGAGTTTTGTTTTTTCGCCTGAACCTCTTCCTGCAAAAGGCTTTTTGGATCTTTAAATGTTTTTTTCCGTACAAGATCTTGAACTTTGGATAACAAGACTTTTTCAATAAAACTTGATACCTCCTTAAAGCCCCGATCAAGATAAAGCGCTCCGATGAATGCCTCAAGACTATCTGCTAAAAGACTTGGATTGCTGCGCCCTTTGGACTCTTCTTCTCCTTTTGAGAGTTTAAGCCTATTGCCAAAGTCAAGTTTGTCAGCCACATATGATAGGTTTTTAGTATTAACAAGAAGCGACCGAAGGTTTGTCAATGTTCCTTCGTCAAAGTCAGGATACGTCTTAAAGAGGTAGTCCGACACCACGAATGAAAGTATGCAGTCTCCCAAAAACTCAAGCCGTTCGTTTGAAGATACAATTTCTTTTGATTCGTTAAGATAAGATCTATGAATAAAGGCTTGTTCTAAAAGTTTAGGGTTTATAAATTTTGGTAAAATTATCATGGTTTCAGATGCGCTAGGGCGCCGTTAATAAAGGAAGGGCTTGTAGATCCGGCGTATTCTTTTGCAAGCTCTATGGCTTCGTCTATAATCACTTTTGGGGGTTCTTTTTTTTCGACCATTAATTCAAAAACAGCAAGCCGCAATATTGCCAGATCTACCTTGTTAATTTTATCTATGGTAAATTCTGGCGCTGCTTTTTGGATATTCTTGTCAATAAAGCTTTTTTTTGCGATTATTTTCTTTGCGTATTCACCTATTTTTTGATTATGAAAATCGGTCTTAAAAAGATCTTCAACTGCAATTTGGCGGCGTTTGTGTCGGGGATCAAGCGGAGTTTTCATAAAAATGCTTACTTTTCTTTAGGATTAGGTTTTGTCTTGTCTTTTAGTACCAAAACCTGTTTTCCTTTATAATAGCCGCAATTCTTACAAATCATGTGTGGAAGTACGACTTTGCCACAATTGGGACAATTCACACCCTTTTGGGTTTGTAATTTAATACTGGCTCTTCTTTTGCCCTTCCTTTGTCTCGAATGTCTTTTCTTTGGTTCCTGCGGCATATAAAAAAATTAAAAGTTAAAAATGAAAAATTCAACGTCAGTTTGAATTATATCATTTCGTAAATTCTAAATCAATCTGGAGAAATATTTTTTATGGTGATGGAGTTTAGTTTTTCTAAAAGAAGAGGATAGCTTCTGAGCCTTGGAAAGATTTTTTCCGCTTCTTTTTTGGTTTTTTCAATCAGAGCAAAATCAGAAAATGATGCGACTTTTAACTGTTTATTTCCATGCTGTGAAGTTCCATATATTTCTCCCGGGCCTCTTAATCTCAAATCTAATTCCGCAAGCTCCGCGCCAACATGTGTCGTTTCCATAGCTTTTAAGCGCTTTATGGTTTGATCACTTTTTGATTCTGTGAACAGAAGGCAATATGATTGTTTGTCTCCCCTGCCCACTCTTCCTCTCAATTGATGCAGTTGAGCAAGACCAAAGCGTTCGGATGCTTCAATAAGCATAATAGTTGCATTGGGAATATCAATCCCGACCTCAACTACAGGCGTTGCCACCAAGATGTCGGTTTTTTTATCTCTAAAATCTTGCAAAACTTTCTCTTTTTCTTTTGCTTTTAGTTTTCCATGAAGCATACCGAGTTTTAAATTTGGGAATATATTTTTTTTTAAATTCCCATACTCTTTTGTTGCAGCCCTAACTGTCTGCATGCTTTCGGACTCTTCTATAAATGGACAAATTATAAATGCCTGACTTTTTGTTTGATTTATTTGTTTTTCTATCCATTCATAAGCGGAGTTTCTTTTTTCCCGATTGACGAGCCATGTTTTAATATATTTCCTGCCTTTTGGCATTTCGTCAAGGTAGGATAAATCCAAATCCCCATACATTGTAAGCGCTATTGTGCGAGGAATTGGCGTTGCGGTCATGGTAAGTAAATGGGGATTTTTACCCTTTTGCCTGATAATTGCCCGTTGTTCTACTCCAAATCGTTGCTGTTCGTCAATAACAACAAGTCCCAGCTTGTCAAAATTAATTTTTTTTCCTAGTACCGCATGCGTTCCAACCAAGATATCGAATTTATTTGATTCCTGATTCATAATTCTACCCTTTTTACTGCCAGTAACAATTTCTACACGAACATTAAACGGAGATAGCAAATTATTGATAGTATTATAATGCTGCTGTGCCAGGATTTCCGTTGGCGCCATAAAAACAGATTGAAAACCATTAAAAAAGCTAAGATACATGGCAATTGCCGACACAACTGTTTTTCCGCTTCCCACATCTCCTTCCAGGAGCCTATTCATTGGACGTGTAGATCCGAGATCGCGGAAAATATCGGACACTGCCTTTTTTTGAGCGTTTGTAAGGTCAAAAGGCAAATTTTCCCAGAACTGCTCTATTTGTTTTTTGTAGCGGCTTATTTCAAGAGGTTGACTTGTTAATTTGTTTTGCCACTCAAATCTTTTTTGCAAAGCTGCCAGCTGGATGAGAAACAATTCATTAAATGCCAACCTTTTTCTTGCTTTTTCGGCATATTCTAATTTTTTTGGAAAATGTATTTGTTCTAAAGCCTCGATTAAGCTTATCAGATCATTATTTTTCAAAATTGAGGAAGGTATGTACTCGAGCATTTTTTGTTTGTTATCTTGCAATATCTTGTATATCTGACGCCGTAACCACTTAGAAGATACTCCCCTAGTCTCAGAATAAACAGGAACAAGTCTTCCTGTATGGATAGTTTCGCTGCTTCCAATCTCATACTCAGGAGATTGAAGCACTATTTTATGCAAATACCAATCAATTTTTCCGGAGAGCGAGATATTCTCGCCTTTGCGGATTACATTTACAAGATAAGGTTGATTGAACCAGATAACATCTATAGATCCGGTTTGATCCTGGACTTTTGCCTTTTGCAATCTTTTCCAGTTTTTTGTTAGTTCATTCTTTATTTCCACAACTGTCCCTTGAATCGTAACTACTTCACCTCTTTGAACGTTTCCTATTTTTGATATTAACGAGTAATCATCGTATCTAAATGGAATATGAAAAAGAAAATCGGAAAGACGTTTAATGTTAAGCTTTTCAAGTCTTGAGGCATATTTTTTGTAAATGCCCCCAGCTTCTAGAATTGTCGTTTGCAGATCCATAATTTATTGAAGAGTTAGCAATGGAAGAACAGACGACGCAACTAAAGCAATAGTTGCTATAGCAACTATAATTTTCCAAACCCACATATGTTTCCTAAACATGTCCATAATTTCTAATTGTCCACCCTTGGGGTGGTTTAGCTTCACACCTGCGGATACTGTTAAAATATCACAGGCTATGACTCAGTTCCAATTTTGACAATATTTCTTTTCCCAACCCTAATTATTATTTCCTCATTTTTCATTAAAGGAGCGATTAGGGCGTTAGGATCGGTAATTTTAGAATCATAAACAGCAGTTCCTCCTTGCCCTACAACTCTTTTTGCCTCGGATTTACTTGATACCATTCCTGATTTCTCAAGAGCATCGGTTATGGTTGCATTAGACATGAAGGTTTTAGTAAAAGTTAGCCTACGAATCTCAGATGGCATTTCTTTTCCTTGAACGATCGTTTCAAACTGTTCCTGAGCTTTTTTTGCAGCCTGATCGTTGTTTAGCTGCTTTACGATTTCAAATGCCAATTGTTTTTTATATTTCATGGGATTAGCGGATACATCAAGATCTTTGGTTGATAAATCTGTTAAATATTCAAGCCCTTTTATAATTATGTCGTCTCCCAAGGCCATAATTTTACCAAAAAGATCATTTGGATTATCATTTAGGGCAATAACATTTCCTTCAGTTTTTCCTATCTTAACGCCCTGCGAGTCTGTAAGGAGTGGTGTTGTCATAACAAACTTGTCTTTTTTAAGCATTTTTTTGACAAGAGTTCTTCCACAAAGCATATTAAAAGTCTGGTCGCTGCCTCCGATTTCCAGATCAACCTTCATAGCAACCGAATCGTAAGCCTGAAGCAGAGGATATAAAAATTCGCGAAAGTTTATGTCTTGCCCTTCTTTTATCCTTTCTTGAAATAAATCGCGTTCTGATAATTGCTGCAAAGAGAACTGATTAGCGATATTTAAAAGGTCAATGAGCTTTAATTTATTTAGCCAGTCGCCATTGTAAAGTATTTCAACCGGGTTTTTGCCTTCGAATCGCACAATTTTGCCTGCTTGTTTAACATAATCAACTGCATTTTTTCGTAGTTCTTCCCTAGTTAAAAATTTTTCTCTTGCGCGCGTTTTGCCAGAAGGATCTCCCGCCTGTCCAGTTCCGTCACCAATAAGGAATATAACATGATGCCCCAAATCCTGCCATTGTCGTAATTTTCGAAGGCCAACCACATGTCCAATATGAAGCTCTGTGCCAGTTGGATCAAAGCCCTGATATAACTTTAACTTTTTTCCGCTCCTTAAAACTTTTTCAAGCTCTTCTTTTGATGGGTAAATCTTATCAACTCCTCTTGTAAGTAATTCTTCAATCTTATCCATAGCTTCAAGTATAGCATATTTCAATATATCCGTAAATTTAGTATAATTTTAGGTATGGTTGATTTTGGCTGGCGTAAAAGAAATAGGCGTTCACGCATTTTTCTTTTTAGTAATATTGCTAAATTTGCGTTTTTTGGCCTTATTTTTCTTGTCTTAGCTACATCTTTTCTTTTTGTCTGGTATAGCAGATCGCTTCCGGCGCCCGGCAAGCTTATAGAGGCTCCTCTATCGGAATCAACCAGAATCTATGATAAAAATAATGTGCTTTTATACTCGGTATATCAGGACCAAAATAGAACCTATGTTAAATTGTCCGATATTCCTAATTACTTGCAACAAGCAACAATTTCAATTGAAGACAAGGAATTTTATAAAAACCAGGGTTTCTCGATTACCGGGTATCTAAGGGCTGTAAGAAACATAGTTTTTTACAGAAGGCTAACCGGCGGCTCCACAATAACACAACAGCTTGTTAAAAATGTACTATTGACTTCGGAAAGATCTCTTCAGCGAAAAATAAAAGAGCTTATTCTATCTATCCAGGTCGACAAACGGTATAGCAAAGACCAGATCTTAGAGATGTATTTAAATGATGTCTCGTATGGCGGGGCAAATGTCGGAGTTGAGGCGGCATCAGAGAGTTACTTTGGTAAAAAGGCAAAGGATTTGGATTTGGCGGAAAGCGCGTTTTTGGCAGGGCTCCCGCAAAGTCCAAGTGTGTATTCACCGTTTAGCGGTCGGGATTTGTATATAGGCAGAACTAACGAAGTTTTACGGCAAATGGTTGGAGATGGGATTATTTCCCAAAAACAAAAAGACGACGCAATTGCCAAAATTAAAAATATCGGTTTTTCGCAAAAAGACAGGAACATTAAAGCGCCTCATTTTGTTATGTATGTCAAAGAACTTTTGGCAAAGCAATTCGGAGAAGAGATAGTTGCGAATGGAGGATTGCAGGTTAAAACATCCCTTGATTATTCTATACAAAAAAAGGCAGAGGAGATTGTAAGGGATGAGCTGGATAAATTAAAAGGTTTTCGTGTAGGAAATGGGGCGGCAATTGTTGCTAATCCGGAATCGGGTGAAATACTTGCGTTTGTGGGAAGCAAAGATTATTTCGATACAGAAAACGATGGAAATTTTAACGCAAGCCTTTCAAACAGGCAGCCGGGATCGGCTCTAAAACCTATTATGTACGCAACAGCTTTTGGGAAAGGTTATACTCCTTCAACACTTGTTATGGATGTTAAAACAGATTTTCCGACAAACGATCCAGAGCACCCGATCTACACACCGGTTAATTATGATGGCAAATATCATGGACCGATGCAGCTAAGATTTGCTTTAGGGAATTCGATTAATATTCCGGCTGTTAAAATGCTTGCAAAGATTGGCATCAAAGACGTTATGCAGCAGGCATTTGATATGGGCATTACGAATTGGGAACCAACTCCAACAAATTTGGCAAACGTAGGGTTATCGCTTGTTCTAGGAGGAAGAGAGACATCGCTTCAGAGTCTTGTGACAGCGTATTCCGTATTTGCCAATGGAGGAATTCGCCAGGATCCAGTAGCAATTATTAAGGTAACAAACACAAAAGGAAACACGTTGTATGAACATAAGAAAAAAGAAGGACGTAAAGTATTATCGGAAGAAATTAGCTTTCTTGTTTCGCATATTCTCTTGGATAACGTTGCCAGAACTTTGGCTTTTGGAACAAGCTCCTGGCTTGTGGTTCCAGGTAAAACTGTTTCTGTTAAGACCGGGACAACCGATGAGAAGCGGGATAATTGGACGATTGGCTATAATAAATATTATACGGTTGGGGTGTGGGTTGGGAACAATGACAATACTCCTATGAATCCGGCAATTGCGTCCGGATCAACCGGTGCATCTCCGATATGGAACAAAATAATGACATTTGTTTTGAAAGAGAAAAAGGACGAACAACCCAAAAAACCGGAAAACGTTATTGCTGTAACCGTTGACGCGTTAGGCGGCGGGTTACCTGTCGATGGACAGCCAACACGCTCAGAATACTTTATAAAAGGAACAGAGCCGACAAATAAAGGGTCTATTTACCAAAAAGTAAAACTTTCCAAGCATCAAGGGGGGAAGCTCGCCAATCAGGAGGAAATAGATAATAATGATTACGATACCAAAGATTATATTGTATTCCGCGAAGATGATCCGGTTTCGCAAGATGGAAAAAATCGCTGGCAGGAAGGCATAAATGCATGGCTTGAAGGACAATACCAGGGAGACGAAAAATACCACCCTCCCAAAGAAACTTCGGATTATGTAAGGCCAAAAGAAACACCTACTCCAATATCATCTCCAACGCCTGAGATTATGTTAACGCCTACGCCTACTCCCTCATCTACCCCAACCTCTACTCCTTAACTTTTGCGTTGAATTTTTCTTTGAGGAATTTTATGATCTTTTCCCTTATTTTTCCGACTTCTTCCGTTGTTAAATTTCCTTCTTTATTTTGGTAGATAATATGGAATGTTCTGGAGTCCCGGAAAGTATCCAATAATGAGACATCGGTAACAAATCGACTTTGTTGTTTAATTTCGTTTATAATATCTCCTGTTTTTATTTTTTCTTCAATTATCAATGCTAAATCTTCGATAATAGGCGGGTATTTCGGAAGAGGAATATATTTCTTATTTAAATCTACTTGTTTTATAATTTCAGAATAATTAATTTCAAAGAAAACTCCCTCGTCCAAAATCTCAATAAATTTTGTTGGATCTTCTTTAATACCAAGTTCGTCAAATAATCTTTCAAGGATTCCTTTAACTTCAAAGAAGTTTTTAGTATTTGAAATACCTGACAAGAAGTATGATTCTTTTGCCTCGTTAAGATTATTCCCTAAGTACACTTTTCCAAGTTCAAACAGATTAATATCTTTAAAATTTGGTTTATTTTGGGAGAATCCTTTTAAAAGATTAATTTTTAAAGTAGGCCGAAGATATTCAAACTCCAGACTTACAGGATTGTCAACTCTTAAAAAGTCTTCGGTTTTCCATCTTTGTTCGGTTAAATCCTTTTCGCCAATCAAGCTGTAAGTATAAATTTCGGATAAGCCGGAGGCTTGTAAAATATTTTTTGCAATTTCTTCGATTTTAAAATCCTTAAAATATGGAATTTTTTTTGTAGATAATTGGCCAATAGGAATTGTTTTTGGAAAATTGTTGTAGCCATAAATTCTCGCAACTTCTTCGATTAGATCTTCTTCGATTTTTAAATCATTTCTGTAGGTTGGGACTGTGCATTCGATCACTGAATCCGTCACTCCCGACTTGATCCCCGTTTTCACGGGGACGAATCTAGATTCCCGCTTTCGCGGGAATGACGAAAGGGTAATGATGCTTGGGTTTAGATTTAAAGATTCTAAAATAGATAGTACTCTCTTCTCCGGTATTTCTATTCCTAAGATATTATTCATTCTTTCGGTTCTAAGTTTTAATTTCCATGGTTCAAAAGCTTTATTTTTTAAATCATAAATCTTGCTTGCAATATTTCCTCCGGCCAGTTCAATAACGAGTTGAGCTGCGCGAGCAAGTGTTTTGAGTGTCCCTCCTTTGTCTACCCCCCGTTCGTAAATCGCAGATGCGTCGCTTCGAAGGCTTAGGGCAATTGATGCTCTTCTTATAAGTATAGGATCATCAATTGTTACATGAAGAAAAACATATTTTGTATTATCAGTTATGCCCGAGTTAAGTCCCCCTTTAATTCCGGCAAGATCTATTATTCTTTCTTTGTCTTTAATAATAATTGCATTCTTTGGCAAATGATAAGATTTTTCATCAACAGATGTAAAGTGTTCGCCTCCAATTGCTTTTTCAACTGTCATTTCATGTCCAATAATTTGATCATAATCGAAGGCATGAAGAGGAATTCCTAATTCAAACATAACATAATTTGTAATATCGATAACATTGTTAATTGGACGAAGACCAATTTTTGTAAGCCGATCCTGCATCCATTGAGGGGACGGTTTAATAGAAATATTAGCGATAGAGATGCCGGTCCATCTTTGAAATAGTTTGTAATCAGGATTTAATTTTATAGGAAGAGATTCTTTTTTTGGTTTGGTGAGATTTGGGAGATTAAGCTGTCTGATCTTTTTTCGTTCAACTGCAGCTATTTCTCTTGCAATACCAAGAATGGAAAGAAGATCCGGGCGATTTGGCGTAATTTCAAATTCAAAAATTACATCTCCATCGGCCTTTGTGATTTTTTCAGTTCCAAGACCAACTTCAGTGAGCCGATCTCCCAATTCTTTAGGAGAAAGAGTGATGTCAACGTATTCTTTGAGCCAAGAAAGTGGTGCTAACATATAAACTAAATTTCTAATTACTAATTTCTAATTGATCTACATAAATCCCAAGTTCCAACTTAGAAATTAGGTTAATTAGGTCAATTAGGTTAATTTCAAAATTGTTCAAGTATTCTCATATCCGGGTTTGTCAAAAGTCTTAGGTCATCCATTTGATAGCGAAGGGTTACAAGTCTTGAAAGACCGATAGCAAAGGCAAAGCCTGTTACTTTTTGACTATCGTATCCAACAGCTTTTAGTACGTTTGGATGGATCATTCCGGCCGGCATAATCTCGCTCCACCCACTTTGTTTACAAAAACTGCATCCTCGTCCGTTACAGACAGTACATTGAATATATGTATCAACACCAGGTTCGACAAATGGAAAATTTGTGGTCGCAAATTTTAATTTGATTCCCTCCCCCATTAATTTTCGTAGAACATAATCGATTGTTCCAAACAAATCGGTTAATCTCACACTTGTATCTACCAAAAACCCTTCAACTTGCCAGAATTCAAAGCCATGGGAAGCATCCACTTGTTCGTATCTAAAGTTTTTTCCGGGAACAATCGCTCTGACAGGTGGTTTTATTTTTTCCATTATTCTTCCCTGCATTGCCGAAGTTTGTGTTCTAAGAATAACTTCACCCGGAACAACCTTGCTTTTTCTGGTGTCTAAGAAAAGTGTTTGTTGAGTATCTCTTGATGGATGGTCTTTTGGAATGTTCAAGACCTCGAAATTATAATAATCAGTTTCAATTTCCGGACCATCAGCTACTTGAAATCCTATTGTTTTGAACACATCAACTACGTCCATAAGAACTTGGGTCATTGGATGCAAATGTCCAATATCGGGTTTGATGCCGGGCACTGATGTGTCGATTTTTTCTTTTCTTTCTCCTGATTCCTGATCCGTCAGCTGCCGGATTCTTAATTCTTGATTTGCAATCGTATCTTCTATTGCTTTTTTAACTTCGTTTGCCAGCCTGCCAACTTCCGGCCGGTCTTCTTTTGGGAGTTTTGCAATTTCTTTTATTACTAGAGTTAATTTTCCGCTTCTTCCTAAGAACTGAAGTTTAACTTCCTCTAATGTTTTTCTATCTAAAATATCTAAAATAAGCGAAACCGCGGTATTTTTAATTTGTATCAACTCTTCTTCCATAAACTTAGGATAACATAAATGATTTGATTTGTGTATTGGAGATTTTGGCAGTGAATAGTTTAATTGGCGTTAATTTTATTAACTATTTGACTAAATGAGGTGGGGTCGTTTACGACGAGATCGCTTAGAATTTTTCTGTCAAGTTCGATGTTGGCTTTTTTTAATTTATTTATAAATACGTTGTAAGACATATCATGTTGTTTAACAGCCTCGGATATTCTTGTTGTCCAAAGACTTCTAAAATCTCTTTTTTTGAGCTTCCTTCCATGATACGCGTAAGCTCCGGCGTGTAGCGCTGCCTGTTTTGCTACTCTGACTGCCCTGCTTTTAAGAGCTAAATAGCCTTTTGTGAGCTTTAGTAATTTTTTGTGTTTTCTTCGGGATACAATCCCTCTTTTGATACGAGCCATATTCGTTCCTTTCAGTCACTCAAATTCAAAATTTAAAATTAAAAATTCAAAATTAACTTTGAACTTTGCACTTTGAACTTTTAACTATGTTTAGGCATATCCCAACATTTGCTTGATTTTTCTCGCGAATTTCCCGGAAAGCTGACCCGGTTCTTTTTGCCGTCTTTGCCTGCTTTTTGATTTATTTATTTTTAAATGACCGGCGTACTGATGGGAAAATAAAACCTTACCGGTTTTGGTAACATTAAATCTCTTGCTGACTGATCTTTTGATCTTTTTCTTTTGCATCATCTTCTCCTTTTTGGCCGGAATTCTTCGGGGCTGATTGTCCCTTGGACTTTTCCGGCGATAAAATAGCAATTAATTGTTTTCCTTCAAAGTGCGGTTCTCTTTCCAGTTTGGAAATATCCGATATAGAGTCGATAACACTTCGTACAATTTTTTGTCCAAATTCAGGATGAGCGATTTGCCTGCCCGCAAATTTTACAACCAGTCTTATTTTATCGTTGTCTTTTAGAAACTCTTTCGCTCTTCTTATCATAACCTGAAGGTCATGATCGTCCATAAACGGGCCAAGTCTTATTTCTTTTGTTTCTGAAACTTTACTTTTCTTTTTTTCTTCCTTTTTCTTTTTCGCCTCCTGGTATAAAAATTTCTTAAAGTCGATTATCTTAGCAACCGGGGGTTTTGCCATTGGGGCTACTTCCACCAAGTCAAAACCTTGCTCTCTTGCAATCTTTAACGCTTCAAATTTTGCTAAAACTCCAATTTGTTTTCCGTTAGCGTCTAAAACACGAAGAGTTGGCGCATAAATACGCTCATTGGTTCTATAGAAAATTCTTCTTTCTAGCTTTTTTCTAAATCTTCTTATCAATTTGTTCTTTTAATTTATTTAAGAATTGAGAAATCTTTAATTGTCCCAAATCTTTTCCTTCTCTTGTTCTAATCGAAATATTTCCGCTTTTCGTTTCCCTGTCTCCTATTATACCTATATAAGGTACTTTTTGTAAAGTAGCATCTCTTATTTTACTTCCTACTGTTTCTTGGCGGCTGTCCAGCTCTACTCTAACTTTTTGTAGTTCGATAGTATCGACTATCGAACTGGCAAATTTACTATGGCGATCGGCAATGGGAATTATCACAGTTTGAGTTGGACACAACCACAAGGGAAAAGCACCTTGATAATGTTCGGTTAATATAGCAATGAATCTTTCGAGAGATCCTAAAATAGCACGGTGAATAATCACTGGCCGTTTCGCCTTTCCATCTTTATCTGTATATTCAAGTTTCAGTCTCTCTGGGATCTGAAAATCAAGCTGAATAGTTGCTAATTGCCAATCTCTATCTTGGGAATCTTTTATATGTATATCTATTTTGGGTCCGTAAAAAGCACCATCCTTTTCTTTTATTCCATATTTAACCTTTGATATTTTTAAGGCTTGTTCTAAATCTACCTCTGCTTGTTTCCATAGGCTTGAATCGCCCATTGCCTTATCTGGTTTGGTTGCAAAATAAAACTCTGGTTTAAAATTTAGAGATTTGTAAAAATCAACCACTAATAGCAATAGTTTATGGATTTCATCTTGAATTTGGTCTGGTCTAACAAAATGGTGTGCATCATCGATAACAAATTGCCTAACTCTAAAAAGTCCGCCCAAAACTCCTGAAAGCTCATTTCGATGAAGCACCCCAAATTCTGCAAGTCGTAAGGGTAAATCGTGGTAACTTCTTGTTTTTGTAGCATAAACCAAGGAGGCTTCGGGGCAATTCATGGGTTTTAGAGAGTAAGATTCATCTTCGACATCTAAACTGAACATGTTCTCGTGATAAAAATCCCAATGTCCTGATTTTTTGAAAAGATCACTTTTTATCATAACTGGAGTTGAAATTTCCTGATATCCCTCGAGAGATAGTTTTTCTCTAATAAATTCTTGCAGAGCTCTATATATAGTCCAGCCTTTATGGTGCCAAAACACAGCTCCAGGAGCTATATCGTGAAAGGAAAATAGATCCAATTCTTGGCCGATTTGTCGATGGTCTTTTAGTTTTGTTTTATCCGTTTTATCCATTGGACTTATTCTAGCAGGATGGTTAGCTTTGTTCAAGAGCGGAGACACGTTGGGAAAGAGCATTATGCTCATCATGGGTAACCGCTTTTTTAAGAATCTCAGCAGTTATTTCCATGAGGTCATCCGAACTTCGCTTTACCTCGTCTAAAACCGTTCTCATTTTTTCCATATCGACCTTCATCATTTTGGTGTTATGTTCGACATTGCTCAGTCTGATGCTTACCATTTTTAGATCGCTTTTCATATCGCTTATGTCGATTGCTGCTTCTTCGACTCTTTTAGCGACTCGTTTGAGGATGTCTATGGTTTGTTCGTCCTTTGGTTTTTGTTGAGTTTTTCTCATAGGATATTTACTCTATATTGAAAGAGGAAAGTTTGTCAATATCTCAAACTATAACAAATTCTAGAATGAGTTCCAGAGAACCTGGTTGGTTACTTCGTGGTGAAAAATAACCTCCGATGTTTTGACACGGGTACCCAGCTCTTTTGGGCAGCGGTCAGCGGATGCTTGTTTGAAAGAAAGATATTTTTCTTTGTTTGAAATACCCAAAATTTCCTGGATAAAGCCGCTATTTTTAAAAAGTTTAATCGCGTCGTTTATTGTTCCCGGTAAGAAACGAGGCTTTTCATCTTTGTCGGAACTTTTAGTAATTTTTTCTCCTTCCAATCCGGTTCTTATCATCGTGTAAAGCAATAAATAAGGATTGGCATCAGGCGCTACCGATCGAAGTTCGATCCTTGCGGTTTTTTCATTTGCAACAGGGATACGGATCATAGACCCTCTGTCAATTGGCGAAACTTTAATTTGATTAGGCGCTTCAAAATGCGGATCCAAACGTCTGTACGCGTTAACACTCGAGCTTAATACAAGACAAATCTCGGGAGCGTGGTTTAAAAGTCTATCTATAAAATCCCACGCAATTTTTGAAAGGCCGTTTCTTCCGTTTTTTTCGTAAAATATATTTTTGCCGTTTTTGCCCAGAGAAAAATTAGTGTGCATGCCGCTTCCATTTATTCCAACTATTGGTTTTGGAAGAAAAGAAGCAGTTAGATCAAAGGTTTTTGCAACTTGCCGGCAAACAAATTTGTATAATTGAATCTGATCGCATGCGCGAAGAGCCTGGGTGTATGAAAAATTCATCTCAAATTGGGATGGAGCTACTTCAGGGTGGTCTTTTTCGTTTTGAAAGCCCATTGCTCTATGGGCTTCGGAAGAGGCGTCAATAAATTGTCGAAGTTTATCCAAAGGCAACGAGTGGAAATATCCGCCACTTGATACAAGTTGAAAGCCTGATTTTTCATCAAAATTCTGTTCGGCATTAACTCCATCTAGCAGAAATCCTTCGATTTCGGAGGATGCATAGGCGGTAAATCCTTTTTTGGCTTTAAGATTTTTTGTATATTCCTGCAAAATTCCCCTGAAATCAGATTCATACTGGCCGCGTTCTCTATTTTGAATATTGGTAAAAAAGATTACTTTTCCAGGCCCGAACACATCGGATGGAAGCCACATAATGCTTGTCCAGTCAACCGAAAGCCTAAGGTCGGATTCTTTCTGCATAGTAAATCCCCTAATAGATGAGCCGTCAAAAGTAAGGTTCTCAAAAGAGTCCAGGAAAAACTTTTTGTCGTAGTCAAGCATGTGGAATCTTCCTTCGATATCGGTAAAACATAAAGTAACAGCTTTTATCAATTTTTCTTTCTTAAGATACAGTCGGTATTCTATTGCAAGTTTTTTAGGATCAGTTGTGGCCTGCTTTTTTTTAGCAGCTAAATTCATTTCTTCCAATCTTTCGTAGGGGATTTCTAAGAAATGCTTAAGAGGAGAGCTATTTATCATGGGCTTAAAATACCACTAAGTAATATTATTTGTCAATACCCGCGTTTTTTGTCGACAAGGTTTGGCAGAGGTTTATTTTTAAGATATGCTTTTAGGTTGAGGCAAAAAATATCAATGCCTCTATCCATAAATCTTTCCGACCATCCTCCATGGTGAGGTGTAATAATTGCATTTTCCATGTCCCAAAGAGGGCTTTCCTTTGGGAGCGGTTCTTCTTCGGTTACATCTAAAGCCGCGCCTGCTATTATTTTTTTATCCAAAGCTTCTATTAATTCTTTTTCGTTTACCAATCCTCCCCTACCAATGTTTATCAAAATGCTAGATTTTTTCATTAATCTAAATTTCTTCATGTCAAACAAATAGCGGGTTTTGTGGGTTAAAGGCAGGGTTAAAACAACAAAATCAGCATTCGGGAGCGCTTGTTCTAGTTGATCTATGCTATATAATCTGTCAACAAAATCCGGCTTGTTGTTTAGGTTTTGTTTGACAGCGATAACATTTGCGCGAAAACTGCTTGCAAGGCGGGCGACTTCCGAACCAATATGTCCTAACCCAACAACTAACACTATTTTATCTCTTAGTTCTGTTATGTATTGGTTGCGCTCCCAGATCTTTTTTTGTTGTTTTTGGAATGTGTCATAAAATTTTCTTGTAAAAAGCAACATAAAACCTATGGCGTGTTCCGCTACCGGTGTTGCGTTAAATCCGGAAGAATTAGTTACAATTATCTTTGATTTAATTACATCTTTTGTTAATATTTTCGAAACACCGGCAGAAAAAACATGAATCAACTTTAGCTTTTTTGCATTTTCAGTTGGGGGGATATCCGGCTCGATGCCCGCGATAATTTCTGCGTCAATGAGTTGTTTTTCAACTTCTTGTTTATCAGAAGATGGGACGACGGTTATAGTTATGTTCTTGTCAATAGATTTAATCTTTTCTAAATGTTTCTCAGTGATCAAAAAAGGAATAAAATCTTCGCTTTTAATCAAAAGTATTTTCATATAGATATTAAGGATCTGGCCAACTCTGCATTTTTTATTGCTTCTTCAAGAGAGTTTGCTATGACTGTAATATGTCCCATTTTTCTTTGTGGCTTTGTTTCTTCTTTTCCATAAATATGCACATGAGCATTTGGAACCTCTAAGAAGACATCTGAAAGTCCTTTTAATTGAGCTTTTCCTTGTCTATCTCCTAAAATATTTACCATTACAGCAGCGCCGCGATCCCTCATTTCTGGATCCCCAAGAGGCATTCCGGCTATTGCGCGAATTTGCTGTTCGAATTGTGGTGTTATGCATGCATCCATAGTAAGATGTCCGGAATTGTGAACTCTTGGTGCAATTTCGTTAATTAGAACTCTTCCGCTTTTAGTCAAAAACATCTCAATACCAAAAACACCGGCGCCTTTTAGGACTTCCATTGTATCTTTTGCTAATTCTTGCGCCTGATCGTTTGTCCTGTAATCAATACGAGCCGGTGCAAGAACCATATGGCAGATATTGTTTTTCTGGATTGTTTCAGTAACAGGGTAAGCTGCAATATCCCCGCTAGTGCTTCGCGCCATCATTATCGCAAGCTCTTTTTGAAAGTCTACAAACGCTTCGGCATAAAGATCCTGTACTTTAAATGTTATTAAAGCATCATCAATATCTTTTTTGGTTTTAACCACTCTATTACCTCTTCCGTCATATGCTCCAAAACGGGACTTCAATAGAAAAGGATATCGAAAATCTTTAGCAGCTTCCAATATATCTTTATAGTTGGATATTTCTCTAAATCGGGCAGTTGGAATACCGGCATTTTTAAGTAATAGTTTTTGAGCGAATTTATCTTGAACTACCCTTAGAGTTTCAGGAGAAGGGTTAACTCTTGCCCCATTTGCGCTTAATTCAAAAAGAGCAAGCGTATCAACATGTTCTGTTTCAACAGTCAGGTAATCAGAACGTTGGGCTAATTCTCTTGTTGCATTTCCGTCTTTAAAATCCGCAATTATTTGTTCTGCGCCAACTTGTCTGGTAGGGCTATTGGATGTTGGGCCTTGGACTGTTACTTCAAAACCTAATCTTTTGGCATCAATAGTCAACATCCTGCCAAGCTGTCCATCGCCTATAATACCAATTCTATTCCCATTTTCCATAAATATTTTGAAGATTTACAAAATCTGATTATATATTAATTTACCTCTTCTCTCAAGGTACCGTTTTTACTTTGAGGTTCTTCTGGGGCGGACAACTTCTATTTCGTCAACAGTAGTTTTTCCTTCAACGACTGGCATTTTCACAGTTATTCTGCCTGGAGCTGTTCTGGTTAATCTTGCGAGCAAGTGTTTATTTACCTCGTCATCTAAAAAGCGTCTCATCCAGACTTGATGTTCTTTTGCGCCTTCGTCCATAGTTGCTTTAAATCTGTAATCAGCGCCATCTTCTGTGATTCCCATGCTCTCAACAGTAATAGCAAGAATGTCACTTTCTGAACCCTCAGATGGTCTTGGTGTCCCTTGAGCTAAGGCGCGAATTCTTAATAAGTTCGCGTAGTTAACTTCCGGAGGAAACATTTTATCAGCAGTATTTTTTGAAACATTAAATTCAAACCCATTATCTTCTTGTCCATCTATTTCGGGTTCTGGCATTTGTTTTTTTCCAAGCTTAATAAGTTCATAATCTTGGTTTCTTGGCAAGGAAACTGCTAACTGTCTTGCAGTAGTAGCTGTTCTTTGGGAATATCTCCATATAGCAACACTATTCTCAGGAATCTCAATTGCCGCAACAGCGCTTCTTTCACCAGATTCTACAGAAATATTTGCTGATGGTCCAACAAAATATACAGATTCACCTTGAATCCGACGGGCTACAGTAACTCTATTCCCTTTTCTATCACGGCTTTCTACATTGGCTAAACCGTTGTCAAAGTTGCTACCGCTATAGAGTTGAGTAAAAACTTTAGCTTTTTGGTCTTCAAATCCGGTCGCCAATATAACAAAGTCAAAATCATCCGCTCTTTCAGGAGAGTTTTTTCCATTGCTTAATACTGTAATTTTGCCCTCTTCTGTTTGTCTCAAACGATTTACTCGTTCGGCAACAGGTTGTACAGGCGCTTTTTCACCTTTAACTCTTGGTAAGAAAAGCCCAAGCTCGGCATATCTGGCTCTTGTGCATTCTTTGTATTCTGCTTGAGTCTTAAATTCTGGGCCATACCATGCTATTTGTTGGGGTTTACCCATTTGTGCAACAGACCCTCGATACTCGGAGCCTAATCCTAAAAGATATTCAATAGTAGTATTACTTGCGTCTTTATTTCCAACAACAGCGATTCTTTTGTTAATAAATGGTTCAAGTGGGAATTGGATTCTTCTATCTCCAACTAGTTCCAAGAAAATATCATAGGGTATAATTTTTGGCATTTGTCCTGTAGCCAAAGCTAATTCAAAGTTATCAACTATACCTTGCGCTGTTTCAGTGTCGTTTTCATCAAGTCCGTATTTTCTCTCCCCAAGTCCAGATGCAACAACTATAACATCTGTCGTAACAGTAAGCTCTTGGTCTAATCCTGTATCTTCAAGTCTCACTTTATATTTTCCCTGTTCGCCGCGTTTGTTTTTTTCAACACTTGTTACTTCAACTCCAAGCATAGTATTTCCTGATAGATATTGATTTAGCGCAGTTGCCAGTCCAAATGTGTCATTATCTGCATATACTTCGGACGACATATCTGAAATTTGCATAGTAGCGTATTGGCCCAAAGAGTTGATGTTTCCATCAGTCCCTGGTAATCCATCAATAGTCCTATCCTCAGCTCTATTTCGACTATTGGTTCTGAAGACCTTGCCTTCAGGTTTTCTAAAAGTTCCTCCAAGCCTAGTATCCTTATCAACAGTTAAAGCCTGCAAATCCGGTCTATCATTAAGTAGTTGCGCGTTGAAAATAGCTCCATGTATTCCGGCACCGATAATAAGGACTGGCGCATAATAGCCGCCATTTGCTTCTGCTGCGGCTTTAATTGCATCAGATTCTTGTTTGGCTGCTTCATCTAAGGATATTTGTAGATAAGCTCTAGCTTCCGGAGTAACAGCCATACCCGCAAGTAAAGGAGCAAACAAACGATGATTTTCTCCTGGTTCGCTTGTTTTTTGCAGCATCATATCCTTTCTTTGTTGGAATCCTTGTATTTGATCCCACAAATGAGGTGTAGCTCTTACAAATTTTAGTAAAGCTTGAAGGTGCGGGCTTCTAAGTTTTTCTACTCGTCTTAGCAATGCCAATCTTGCGCGCTCTTCCGGTGTTAATACGGGAGTAGTTGGAGTAGGTAATGGAATGTCTGCTACGGCTGTATCAGTTTGGGGAACAAATGGACGGAATATCTCGCCAAGTTCAGGTAAATATTCTATTTTAGTCTCAGAACCTCTTGATCTTTCTATTGTTGGGATTTCTGTATATCTACTTAGTAATTCAGAAATTGCGCTAAATCTTTCATCAGAAGAATCTTCTCTTAATCTTTTTTTCGAATCATCAATATAGTATTTCTCTTTTATTAAATTTTCATTAAGAGATTTAAAAAAGTAAATTTCGGAATTATTTTTAAGCTTTTCTGTAAAAATTTCCTTCGAGAAAAGTTTTTTCTCGTCTTCTCTTTCTCGATTTGAGCGTAATTCAGGAATATAATATCGTTCGCTTGCCATATTAATCTAAATCTAATCTGCTGTATTTCTCAGCGTAAGAATTTTAACAAAACTATCGCCAAAAGTCAACTATAGGCCTATAATAAGGTAAGCGGATTGCAGCTAGAAATTCAAGGACTTTTATAGCCCTAATTCGTTGTTTATTGATAACATTGCTTTTAGGTTTATTTCAACAAATTCTTTTTACGGAATTCCCAATTCTTAATTCTTTTTGTGGGCCCGAGAGGAGTCGAACCTCTGACCTTTACAATGTCAATGTAACGCTCTAACCAGCTGAGCTACGAGCCCGTAATGGAAATTCTAACAAGTATTCTTATATATTGCAAACTTCATTATTTCCCGAGGTGTTATATCTATAGCAATCCCGTATTGATATAGCTTTACACAACTTCTTCAAGTAAAATCATTTGTTCACAACGGGTGGCTAATTCTTTTAATAGGTGATTTTGTACCTCAGGAGTAAGAGTGGTTTTATCGTATCCCAGATAAAAAATATATTGATCATGTAATCCACTGGGTTGTGAATCTAATGCGGTAAGATTGACATCCATTTGCGCGAATGGTTCTAATGCATTAACAAGCGATCCCGTTTCATTGGGAAGAGTGAAAACAACAATTGCTTGATTTTCCGTATTGGTTCCATTTTGCGCTTCTTTTTTGATTCTTTCAATTGCTGTTGGCATATCAAGCTCTCGTAATGTAGTTCTTGGTGTATATTT
>MFNZ01000033.1:0-8946 GCA_001782195.1 Candidatus Levybacteria bacterium RIFCSPHIGHO2_02_FULL_37_13 | reverse complement strand
AGAACCTCGTACCGATACTCTCGGACAAAGCTCGTTCAAGCCAAGCAGAGCATTTTTTACTTGCGTGTCTTTTTGATGTCCATCAATAGAAACAAGAAATGACATTTTTCCGTCATCTTTTTTAATATTTTTAATTTTGTTGAGATTGATGCCTTTTTCTTTCAATGCAATAAGAACACTATATAGGTTTCCTGGAGTGTCATTTACATCCATGATAAATGTTGTTTTGTCATTTCCAGTAGGCTCTGGTTGTTTTTCGGATTTTGAGATTATGACAAACGTTGTTGCGTTATTGTCATTATCTTCAACACTTTCTTCTGAACGATTTACTTTGTCAGTAAGACCCAAGGACTCTGCCGCGTGAGGGCCAGCAACCGCAGCTGTATCTCTATTTTCTACTACTATTGGTAAACCGAGCGCTGTACTATTGATTGCAATATAATTATCCGGGGGTATATCGGGATACAATTCCTTCATGTGCTTTTCGCTTTGCCGTAGCGCTGTATCTTTAGATACAATGCGCTTAATATCAGAAGGACTTGTTCCAATTGCGGTATATACATATAAGCGAATATCTTGAATTGATTCGCCAGAAATTGAGACATTAGGATTTTGCAATAAACCGTCTATGGTATTTTTAATATCTCCATCTGTTGAGTTTTGAATGGGAACAACCGCATCGGTTACCACACTCTCTTGGACAAGACGAAAAATCTCCGCGATACTATTAGCCTCGACAAGTACTGTATTACTGTCTTTTGTCAATTTTATAGCAGCTTCTTCAGTAAATGTTCCTGGAGGACCCAAAAACGCTCTTGTTCTTTTTGGTTCTCTCTCGGAAATATATTCCGCTTGTTTAATTCCTGTGCGTTCGTGTTTTGTCATATTTTTATCACAAAAAAACCTCCGCTTGTTATCCCGAATCATTCGGGATGCGGAGGTCGAATTTTGGTTAGATTTTTAAAATAAAAATCAGCCTCCGCGTTTTAGGCGAAGGTAAAGAAAAAACTAAAAAATAGATTGCCGCATTGCTTCATTGTTAACTTATTTTAACAGGTATTGTTCGCTGTGTCAACGGTTTTATTTTGCGAAACTTGTACAGAATAATCGATATACCAATTCCAAAGTGTTTCAATTGCAGATTTTCTACCATCAAATCTCATCCGAGCGGGACACCCTGCTCTTTTTTCTCTTTCTACTTTTTCTCTTACATCCGGTTTAGATAGTTGGTTAATTGCAGCTTGCAGAACACGGTCTTTTATTTGATAATACATTTTTCCATCATTTTCAACGATCATTAATGATTTCGAAATTCCACCTCCTTCAGCCACGGATACGAAAATAGTATTAAAAATATTTTTTTCAAAGGAAGCCAATTTGATTATTAGGGGCGTGGAATTACGGGCAGCATTTGCCGATTCACCAACAGTTGGTTTTCTTCCCAAGAGAGTGGAATCTATATCATTGGCGTGGGCAAGGATAGCTCCCATTATTCGTAATCCAGTGCCTGATGGAATTACTGAGTACTGAATGCCATCAGGGTCATCCGGTGATATTCCACTACGATTAGCAAAATACATGTGTCTTTTGTATATTGCGGCTTCGCGTCCTTCGGGCGTAGCAAGGATTTGTTTTACTTTTTGCCTTAGTGAGATTGCTAAGGTATGATTAACTGTAAAAGCAAAAGTAGAAAATGGATCTCCAAGTAAATTCGCATCCTTGAGCACTTTAATGTTGTTTTTTGAAAAGTCTTCAGTAGATCCGCTAATTGAATATGCCAAGCCGAAAGGCGGCCTATGCTTTCTCATTTCGTTTGCACCCTGTACCATCCAGTCAGCTACAATCCCGGCTAAGGCAAACTTTTCTTCTTGTTCAGCATCGGTAAAGGCATGATTTTTTGTAGTGGATTCAGAACGCGATTGTCTTAACAATTCTGGATGTTGTCCTGAAAGATATGATTTCGCTTGACGCGGAGGGTGCATTCGTTGTTGTGGTATGCGTTCAAACGGAGTAAGCTGCTGTATTATAATATGCGGGTTTTCTAAACTCATCGTGGGATTCTACCAAATTGGCGGAAAAAAATCAAAAAAATATAAGATTTTCAGTATCTTTGTTCATGTTCTAGTGCTTGTAATTCAGATCTAAATTGCCTGCGTAACGCTATAAATTGAGCTCTTTCTTGTTTGGTAGTAAAAAACCCATTGTCTTTTAGCATATTCAACCTTGTTAATTCTTGATGTAGCTGGGATTTTCTACAAGGTGGTTTTATTTTAGAATTGGATTCTTCTGGTAGAACATCTATTACTTGAGTATTAACTCTATCAGCACGCTTACATGCTTTCCATGCAGTTACATCTGAAAATAATGATGGATTTGATAATGATACTTCAGCTCTGTTTCCCATAAAAAAACCTCCCGTGTGGGAGGTTGTGCTTTTTGCGTAAACTATCTAACTACGCAATCACTCCTCCCAAAGGAGAGGTAATAATAATGCTATTAGTTAATATTCTTTGCAATCTCACAAAAATATTATAGTAATAATTTTTTATTAAATCAAGTAGAATCAAATTCTACAAATCTACGCATGCTAAGATATTTGATACTTCGTTTTTCCAATCACTGGGCTTGTAGGAAGGATTTTTAGTTATAACTAACGTAGGCGATAGCGATTTGTGTTTTCCTACATATGCCAAGCGAGTTGATTGAGAATATTGTGCCATTTGTCCTACTCTTAAAAAAGCTGGGTATATTCTTATTTTTCCCTCCGGTTTTGTTACTCGAATCATTTCCGATAATGCTTCGTTTAGTCCGGTTTTTATCCAATATAGTGAAACAGACGCAAGTGTTTCGTCAAAAGTATCATCTCGGAAAGGTAACTCTTGCGCGATCGCTGTAATAGCATCACTTTTGTATTCAGGGGATCTATTAGAATAATCAGAATCTAATCTTATAACTCTTTTTGCAATTTTAGCTGCTTCTATTGCAAATCCACTGTCACCAGCGCCAATGTCTAATATAGTTTTGTTTTTTAGATCATTATCGGTAAAACCGAATAAATCTTTATAAACTTCAAAATGTCGATCAGTTCTACGGCTAGACTTAACTTCCTGGGCGATCTTGTCGTATGGTAAAGATGTAAGTTGTTCATTCATAAAAAGTTAATGCATTACTTGCGTTTTGCTTCAATTTAGTATAGACTACAGGACATGAGAGCCACATCTGAAGCTGGTGTTTCAGGAGAGAAAGAAAGAAGCTGTACTTTTTGTGATATAGTGCAGGAAAAGTTGCCCGTAAGTAAAATCGAAGAAACCGACAAAATAATTGTATTTGCTTCATTAAGTGGCTACCCCCTTATTGCTCCAAAAAAACACGTTGATAATGTGTTCGACGAAAGATTGGATAAAGAAGTAGTACATGAATTGGCAGAAATGGAAGTTCGAGTTGCAAGAGCTGTAAGGTCTGCATTTAGTGTTGATGCGGTTAATATTATTTCTGCCAATGGTAAGGCAGCCGGCCAGCAAGTGAATCATTATCATATTCATATAATGCCAAGAACTGCAAATGATAATCAAATTAAGCTTGGTAAAGAGGTAATTTTACCCCGTCCCGAACTTGATCTACGAGCAGATCTTGTTAAAACTAGGCTTAACGAACAACTGCCTCCTCACGTTTAAATACAGTAAAATGCTTCTTTGGTTCCATCCATTGTGGAATATTATTTTTACTTCCTCTGTTTTGTTTATTTTCTTTGCATCGTCTCTGATACGATAGAGCTTCTTCTTGCAGACTTGACCATACTCCTTTTGGGTCATATAGAGCTCGCGCTGAAGATCCTATATACATAAATGCCGCTCCGTAGTCTGAATGTCGTAGTTTATCTGGAGTTTGTACAAATACTCCGACATTATTGCGTATTTCTTCTACCGCTTTAATTCTAATTGGGCGTATTCGATCTAGTAATTCTTCGCGTTCTTCGTATGTGAATTGGCCAATAACCGCTAAGTCAATATTGCTGGGGTCGGCATGATCTTGTTTTCTTACCAATCCTTTTGCCACAGAACCAAATAGTAAAATAGCAAAGTCTTCTTTTCCAATTGCTTTAGCCTGTTCTACTATTTGTGTGCATATTGAATTTGCTTTACCGTATAATATTTCTCTCCATTCCATGTCAACAGAATTCATATATTTCACTCCGTCTTTTGCAGAAGGATAACGTTTTTTTAAGATACCATCATTATTTATGATGCTTAGCCTTCGCTGGACGATATGATTCAGCTCTTCACCATTTGCATGCGCTTTGCCAATTGATGCGGTTGCATCTGGTGGAAGAGCTACTATAACACCTCTTGTGTGTACCCAATACATTTGTTCTGCACGTTCTTTCATAATTTTATTAATCCACAAAAAAACCCGCCTGTTGAGCGGGAACTTTCTTCGAGCTTTATCAAAAACTCATCTCCCGCCCTTAACGGGTAATAAGGAGAACGAGTCTAACTGATAAAACTTTAGAATTCATGTTGATAAAACTATTCTACACAATCCAAGCTCCGCGTGTCAAGATGTCAAACTTAACCAGTTTGTGTTGCGACGACGCGTTCGTTGGAGAGACCGAAAGTTGTGCCTTGTTTTTTGAACATTGACCAATAATCCTTCTTTGCCTTTTTGTTTTTGGAAGCAGACAGCCACGTGCCCGAGTCTTCTACCTTCATTCGTGCAATCCTTATTGCGGAAAGCACCCATTCAAAAAATGATGTATGATATTTCCCGGGATTTACAATTCGTTGCTCTATTGCCACCTCTTTAAATTCTATCTGAAGCACATTTGAGCTGGCAGTCAGCTTTTTTAGCTCAATTATAATTTCCTGAATCTTTCTTGATATTTCCTGATTATTTTCCTGCGTAATTTTCCTGTATCCATGAAGTATATCTCTGTGATATGCAATTCCCGGTTCGATATCCAACTTTGCTTCTGTTTTTTCTTGAGGTTGATTCGCGCTTTGCAAACTTAGATTTAATTCTTGACCTTCGACAAGGTCTCCACTTGCTTCATGACTGCCCGACTTGTTGATTCCTAAGAATTGTTCCCAGTGTTTGCCGGCATCTGAAGCAATACCTTTTCCCACATCGGAAACAAGCGAATTCACAAACGCTTTTCCAATACCCTTAAAGGTTTCAACCGCATTTTCATTAACGTAATGTTTTTTGCGAATGGTCGTTTTATTCATAGCTTACATCCGCAACTTATCACAAATTCTTTAAGAAATCAAGAGTTTTTTGATTTCTTAAAATACTGGATAGCATATATCTATTATTCTCAAGATGTTTTCTTTCGTTTTCATCTTTTGCTTTTTGTATGGCTTCATTAATTTCTCCCGTTTCAACAGTAATTTGTTCGGTTTCCGCAATTTTTTGGAGGGCAAATTCCAGCTTAATATCGTTTTCAGCTTTTCTTTTATATTCATCTCTTAATATTTCCGGAGTTTTGTTAGTTGAAGATAGATACTGATCTAATGTTAGTCCAAGTTTTTTTATATCATCAAGCGTTTGGGCAAGAAGTCTTTCCACTTCCCGATCGGTTAAAATCTCAGGAATTGTAACAGTTACACTGTCAAGTAGTGATTTTACTATTTCCTCAAACTTAATCTCATGTTTTTCTTTACCTGGAACGATAATCTTTGACTTAGAGGTTATTTTTTGTATATTCTGTTTGTAATCATTAAGCTTTATCTCCGGCGCTTCACACGTTAAGGCGGTAAATTGCCAATCTTTTTTTAAATCTGTTGGCATTAAATTAGGGTCGACATGAATTTTAGGACTTATAATAGGTTTGATTTTATGCTCTTGGATTGCGTCGCTATAAAATTTTGGTAAAAGCTTTTTGAGCACTTCTTCCCGGACTTTTTCCAGATCGATATTACTTTCGGCAATTTGTTTCGGTGCCTTACCCTTTCTAAAACCGGGGATATTAGCATTCTTAACACCATCTTCGACCATCTCTTCCCATGTCTTTTTAACAATATCGGCGGGAATGGTAATTGTGAGCTGAATTGTTCCGTTGTCTTGTTTTTGTATTGCTGAAATCATAGTTATTATATAAACTGTGCCAGGGAGAGGACTCGAACCTCCAAGGGTTTCCCCACATGGTCCTAAACCATGCGCGTCTGCCAGTTTCGCCACCCTGGCGAACTATAAAGAGTGACGAGACTTATTATAACTAATTTACAGAGAAATTGAAAGGTTGCTTGCTAATTGTTTGCTTTTAAATTCATCTATTTTTTCCATGAAATATGTAACCCGTGATGCCCATGTGGGAGATGAGGCATAAAACCTGCCTATCATGTATACGTCTTGGGCTCCCCATTTATTTATGTAATTTTCTCTTAATCCTTCCGAAACCGTTTTAATTCCTTCAGTCCAGGATGAAAATCTGATCATATTGTCGCCATATATTCCCCATCCCCATCCGTTATACGAATTGTACGGAATTGCTTTGCCAAAAGTTGATTCAAGTCCTGAAATTGCGGCAACTAATTTCCAGTCTAATTTATATTTATCCGCGTATTTTACAAAATCTACAGCGTGTGGCTCTAAAGGAGAATTGTACTGCTTTAAAAATTCTCCTAAGATTTTTACGCGATTATCCAGGGACTTGATTGCAAGAGGACTTAAAAGCACAGCTGAAGATCCTGAAGAATTTTCTTCGGCATGAGATTTCCCTGCATTAGTTACTATTAAAATAGAAAGGATTATTAAAGTAAGTAGTTTCTTCATAATGTTACCCGTCTTATTCTCACCAGTCGCCTTCTTCTACTATTCGTAGACGGCTCCAGGTTCGAATAATCGACGGGTTATTGTCTTTTCAAGACAATAAAAAAATCCTAACGTACGCATTTGGAAATGGCATACCTTAGGATCTAACGGCAGATTATAACAGGTAACTATAGGTTTGTCAAGTCCATCCATTAGAGCTTTTGGGCAACCATTTAAATTGTTAATAAAGCAGTTGTGGTAAACGAAATTGGGAAGATATCTAACTATGGGTTAAAATAGATTATTGAAGCTGATCCATGAAGTATTCTACGCTTTCGGCCCAGCTGCCATTGCTTTGAGGCGTGTATCTGCGCATGATTTCCTGAGGCGTATCCAGACCGTCAGCCTTATATTTTAAAGCAAGAGTTTTTGTCACAGCTTCGATTCCCTCTTCGTAGTCGCTAAACCTGGTAACCTTTTGTCCGTATATGCCAAAACCCCAACAATTGAATGAATTTTCAGGAGATCTTTTGCAAAGGTTGGATTCTTGCATGGCAATTGCAGGAATAAGGCGAAAATCCAGATCATATGTATCTGCGACTTTGATTACAGTTGAAGCAAAAGGTTCAAGAGGAGATTTGTATTGTTCGAAAAATTGTCTTACGATTTCGACCCTTGCGTCATTTTGAGTAATTTTGTCTTCCAGCATTGAGTTTTCCGATGAGGGTAAAGCGGCAAAAGCGACTGTATGAGGACGAGTGATTGTAATTAGGCTGTTGTTTTGGCTATTTAAGATTTTCAATAAATAAAAAATATTGACAAAGATGGTGATTGGAGTAATAACAAAAAAAGAGGATACGATAAAAAACTTTCTCATGAGAATAAACAATGTTGACATATTTTATGTAAGTTGTCAAGCTTATTTTATTCTGATAAAATGTAACAATCTCATTAGTCGGAGTGGCGGAATGGTAGACGCGCAGCGTTCAGAACGCTGTGTTCGTAAGGACTTGGAGGTTCGAGTCCTCTCTCCGACACCGTGAAGTAGATTTTGGGTCGGTGGCGGAACCTGGTATACGCGCATGCTTGAGGTGCATGTCCCGCAAGGGGTGGAGGTTCAACTCCTCTCCGACCCACTCATGGGCGCATAGCTCAATTGGTGGAGCGCTTCGTTTACATCGAAGAGGTTTCAGGTTCGAGTCCTGATGTGCCCACTTTAACCTTTATTTATATTTTTCCAAAGTTCTTGTGGGTTGTGGATTAGCCAGTCGTGATCCATGCCTGGCAAAATAACGAGCTTTGAATCCTTTATCAATCGAGTAAACTCTTTTGCGTTTTTCGTAGTTGTCACTTTATCCTTTTCTCCCCACAAAATAAGAGTAGGTGTTTTGATTTTTTTCGCGTCATAACGAACATCAATATTTTTAGCAAAGCGGGCCGTGACAAAATAATATGGAAAGTTTTGGACAATCCTAATTAAGGCTTTAATGTTCTCTTTGGCTTTTGCAAACCCATTGACAAAAAGATTGTCTTTTAGCCAGTTGTAAACAACAATAGAAAAATTTCTTTTATCCTGTATGCCCTCGGAATCAACCAACACAAGTTCTTTAACATATTCAGGATAGTTAGCGGTAAAAGAGATTGCGAAAACGCCTCCCAATGAATGGCCAATGAGCGTAATATTTGTAAGATTTTTCTGTTCTAACTCTTGTAAAATTCTCGAGTTAATTTCACTAAGTGATGGAATTTTTATATCCGGAGTAAGAGATGCATGCGGGATAATATAAACATTGCTTTTTTGGGGCGCGGTTTGAAGTGCATTGCGGTATGTTTCGGTGTTTCTTGACCAGCCGCCAAGAACAACATAATTTTCCTTCATGTTTAAAATTCCATGACAATTTTGTGCCGAGAGCAGGAGTCGAACCCGCATAACGTGTTCTTCAGACACGCGCCATGACCACCTAGGCTATCTCGGCGAACCCCACGTAAATTATAGATCAATTTGTGAATATTGACAAGGATTCGTTTATGAGTGTATGCTAATCAACGTTTATGCTTATTGTAACTGGAGCGATTGCTTATGATTATATAATGAATTTTCCGGGAAGTTTTGGGGACCATGTCCTTCCTGATAAAATTCACAATATTAATCTCTCATTTACAGTAAATAAATTTGCCAAAAGAAGAGGTGGAACT
>MFNZ01000032.1 GCA_001782195.1 Candidatus Levybacteria bacterium RIFCSPHIGHO2_02_FULL_37_13 | reverse complement strand
GACCCGATAACTAAACATACATTCAATACTCCAATATACGAACTACCCGAAGATAAACGAAGAATAGTAGAAGAAAAACTAGACTCAATGCGTTCAGCTCTTGCTCAATGGACGCAAGATGCTATTCCTCATGCAATTGCCGTAAATTACCAGGGCACGTTTGATGCAATTGATGTGTTAGGAGAAACATTTCCAAACGGATTCACCGGTGTATTCTACAACAGCACATGGGGTAAACTCTCGGGAACACCAGGAATAGAAATACCGCTTATGTATCGTCCTGTTGATCACTCAAAAGCCATGGTACGTGACCGGCTTCAGCAAGAAGGAAACCAACTCGTAAGACAAGGAATTCATATGGCTGAAATCGTTGCGAGTTTGGTAAATGATACAAAAGTTGGTAAAATGTTTAATGACTTTTTTCTCAATCTTATGGACAGAGAGCAAAGAGAAGCAGTTATATCATCATCTGTTCAAACACGTGATGTTGTAGCCGCAACAAGACAAGTTCTCGAAACAGATCCTCGGGAATGGCCAACTCATCCTCATGTTTTATATGTGTACAAAAAAGAGGGCAAACCTGTTGTTGATAAATCGCTTGCATTATCAGCAATGTATACTGTTCCTTATAGGTTTTAGTTTTATGACAACGTCGCATGAAGCTTCTCAAGAACGTAGAGGACCTCCTCTAAAAGAAATAGATGCTGCAAAAGTGTTGTCTAATTGGTATGGACAGGATTCAATTGCATGCCACAAACTTAGAATATATCAAGATGGAACTGCAGAATCAGAATTTATAGTTGGTCAGAATCTCTGTGGCCCCGACTCCCGTCCTCCAATGTTTGATCGCCTAAGACTTCGGAATGGTGTATTTACTACCCGAACAAGTCCTGAGGATGCGAAAGAGCATTTTATCGAACCGGTAGGTATACAAGTTATTCCAGGGCATAATATGACTGGCTTAGTTGCAGAAGCTTTTACGCAAGAATTTTATCAGAGTCGCGAGCAAAAAGGAACATTGTATGTAGTTGGCTTTGACTTCATGCGTTTTAAAGACTTTGTTATTCCAGGACAAGAGCTTTCATTCGTTGGATCAACAACCAAAACCGATAAGGAAATCGTAGGGCCAATGACTATGCAAGGACAAAGTAGACCATTTACAAGAAATTTTCGCTGTGAAGAAGGTGAAATGCTGGACGAAGATGTACAAAAAAAAGTTCTTGACCAACATTGGATTTTCGAAGTCAACGCTCAGGGACTTGGAGTTATGTCATTACAGCAAGCTCCGAAAGATGTTGTCCCAGTACTAATGGAAAGCGGATCATCTTCTTTTGCAAAAGTTCCTATACTGGCAGGAGATATAGCAACAAGTCGTTTTACTCTAAAAGCAGTTGACGAAAAACAAGTGCTAGGAAACGCAATGACTTTTGTAAAAGACCAACAAGTTGCAGAACAAAAAGACATACTTTTACAACTTGTTCCTATACAAACTTTAAAAGATGCTGTTGAAGCGGCAAAACAAAAGATGTAAAATTATCTTAATATATGGCGTCATTAGCGGAAAGATTTGCAGGACCACGCGGAGATATTCCTCGACCCCAGCTCGTTGAAATACCTCCCGCATTAGAAAGAGAAATATCTATTCGTGCTGCTGTTATTAGTGACGGAGCAATAACACCACTCGGAAATTCTTCTGATAAAACATGGGAGATGTATAAAGCCGGTAAAACTGGAATTGTCGAACACCTCTATCCACCATATACAGATAAGGTAGACGCTAAAGGACAGAAGAAAGATCCACAGATGAGCGTAGTAAATGCTGGAACTATTAAAAACTTTGACCCGATAGAACGTTTGGTAAAAACTGGAATCCTGCCACAAAAAGAAGTCCGTTTTAAATTAGATCCTTACGCACAATATGGGATCGCTGCTGCTTCCGAAGCGCTTTCAAAAATAAAAACACATGACGGTACTCCCCTTCTTGTTCCAAGACTAAATGAAGATGGTACACCAGATAAAGAAAGAAAATGGATTATTAACTCAAACCTTATAAATCCATTGCATACTGCAGTAGTTGTCGGAAGCGGATTTGGCGGCGGAGATGTATCAGCAGAAGTAATGGAACTTTTAAAAGAGGGAAAAGTTCCTTCCGGTGATCATATGATGCGCTCTTTACTTGATCGAGCTGCATCATCAGTTAGTCAAGCATTCGGAATTAATGGAGGAGCAGAAGGGGTTGTTGCTGCATGCGCGTCTTCTGGAAAAGCAATGCTTACAGCACTTCGCAAAATTGCAATGGGTGAAGTAGAACTAGTATTAGTAATTGGGACAGAAGGAGTATTAGGAAAACCAGTAGCTTCATCAGAGTTTAATTGGCTCGGTGCCTTAGATACAGCGCAAGATCCTCATAAGGTTTCCCGATCGCTGCACAAAGTTAGGGGCGGATTTACAATAGCAGAAGGGGCTGTTGCGCTTGTTGTTGTGAATCCTGATTGGGCACGGCGACATGGAATATCAATACCTTACGAAATAATTGGTTTCGGAGAAACGTCCGGCGCAAAAGATAATGTTGCTCCAAATGGGGCTGCTCAAGAACAAGCAATGCGATTTGCAAGACGAAGGGCAGAAAAATATGGACAGATTGAGGGAAAAATTATAAATAGCGGTCATTATACCGGGACTCCGCTGGGCGAAGGATCTGAAGTATTACATACGCAAAACGTATTGGAAAATATGCAAAAAAGATCAATTATATTCGCTTCAAAACGTTTAAGCGGACACATGCTCGGAGGTGCCGGCAATTTATCGCAATTTCTTGCGGGGAAAGCTATTCAAGAAGGAATTGTTCCCGGGACACCATTCGATGGAGAAAAGATGGATGAATTATATGGCTGGGATGTTCCAGAAGAAACGCGTCCTGAGCCGGATTTAACAGATGCCATAACAAACCAATTTGGATTTGGCGACGCAAATGTTACGTTGTGGTCCAGAAAAACCGCATAAGCCCTATCCCTGTTTCCTCAATAGAAATTGGCGAACATCAATAACCCCTTCTCTAAACCACTGAGCAGATTGCGTTAAGTATTTCATATATCTATCGTATGTTTCTTGATCTGTTAATCCAATCGCCTGTTCTCGAACTCTTTCAAGATTCTCTGCCCATCTTTCAAGAGTTAAAGCATAATTTGGTTCATTATTGCATATCGAAAGATCTTGCAAGCTTTCTTCATGAACCAATTCAAATCCGGCTTTAGCACTTTCCTCTCTTATTTGTTCCGATCTTGGTAATTGTCCATGAGGAAATATATCAGTTACAATGAATTTTCCGTATTCTATAAATTTCTTCTTATCTTCTCTTGATAAATTATTGAACGCATTTCTATCCAAAACAATCGTGTGGAGAAGTATTTTTCCGTCTTTAGGAAGAGTTCTACTTGCTGTTTCAAAAAATTTTGGATATTGAGGAGAACCAAATTGCTCAAATGCTCCGATCGAAACAATCGCGTCAAATCTTTCATTCGGATCCAACTCTTCCCAACCTTGAAATCTATAATCTAACCCGGCATCTCCTTCTGCTTGTTGCTTTGCATATTCAAGCTGTTTCTCGCTTAAAGTAGCTCCAACCCCAATTACACCAAATTCTTCCCTTGCTCTTTTTAGCGTAAAACCATAACCAAATCCTACATCCCAAAGCCTTTGTCCTGGCTTAAGATCCAATTTTCCCAATGTATAATCTACCTTTGCGACTTGGGCATCAGCGAGATCTCCTACTCCAGGAAGCCATAAAGCGCAGGTATACATTTTTGTCCTGTCATCAATAAACAATTGAATAAGCCTATCGCCCTTATCATAGTGGGCAGCAACAGATTCTACGTCTGCTTCTCGTCTAAGTCCTGGTCTTAACTTTTGACCAACTCTTTCTTGAGGCGCCATAATTTTTTACAACTTGTGAGATTTTAACAATGAACTAACATATTGTCAATCTTTAGCTATAAATTTTTTAATTTATTGACTTTTATAAGGCTTTAATGATATAAAAACTACAGACATAATGAGCTTAACAGAATACGACAGCCTAAAAAGAAGACGACCGGAAAGCATATCTGATTCTCTTGTTCTCGCGAAAAAAAACGAACTAATCGCATCTCTTGAGCCTTATGTTGCTGAACTTTTTCCCTCTTTACTTCCTCCCAAAGATAAACTATGGACACCCGCTGATTTTTTACCTGATATATCTGCGTCTTCACCCGACTGGCCGGATAAACTAAAAACCTTTAGGCAACAGGAAGGAAGAATCTCTCCCGAACTGCTGAACATCATAATTGTTAGTGGAGCTACAGAAGAAGCCCTTCCCAGTTACCAAACCCGTCTTAATAGTCTTGATCCAATCAGAGACGTAACTGGAACAGATGATTCCGCGTGGGCAAGATCAGCAAGAGAATGGACTGCGCAAGAATACCCGCATGGCAAAGTCCTAATGGATTATCTTTTACTTGATGGAAGAGCTGACATGGCGGCAGTACAAAGAACTAACCAGGCGTTAATAAGAAATGGCTTCAATATGAGAATAAATCGCGATCCTTATAAATTTTTTATCTATACTACCTTTCAAGAAAGAGCAACTCAAATTGTCCATGCCCGAAGCGCCAGCCAAGCCAAAAAAGAAGGAGGAGAAACTCTTGCAATTATTTGCGCTACACTCTCTCCAGACGAAGGTCGACATTACCTATATTATGGAAAAATTGTAAGAAGAATATTCGAGCTGGATCCGGATGGAGCTATGGTTGCACTCAATGAGATGATGCAACAAAGAATTATAATGCCAACAGAGCGTATTGATGACGGAACAAATAATCCTACTTCTACTTTTGAAAGGTATGGACGCCTCGTGGATAATATTGGAATTTATACTCCGGAAGTTTATGCGGATGTATTCAATACAGTACTAGATATGTGGGATGTAAGAGATATTAATCCAAAAGAAGACGCAGCAAAAAGAGCTCAGGAAGGTGTTATACGGCTTTCCGAAAGACATACCAAGGTAGCAGCCAATCTCGCGAAAAGGGAAAAACCAGCTTTAGATCTGTCAACTTTTACATGGTTAAAAACATTACCGGAAGAAAGACCAGCTCTCCCTGAGTCTGCATTGTTATTCGAACGCCAGCCCACACAAAGACCTCAATAATGAAAATTCAAATTGCGTGTAACACGCCTACTGTCAGATTGACATTCATCTTATTTTTTGTATAATCTAGACTTGTTATGGTTGAAAAGGCTGAAACCCCATCTTCTGCGCCTGATTTTGTCACAAGCCCGGAATTAGAAGAAGAAATTGTAAAGGGTCGTACTACAACGTTTACAATAACTAGAGAATTCCTAACTTACTACGAACAGGCAGCTATCAATCTAGAGAAAACTAGTAAGATAAAATTTGAAGTTAAAGTAATTGCTGGACCAGACGAACATTACGTTACCGAATACATTAAGCCAGTACACCCCAGACTGAGAGCAAATGGACAAAACCCAACAATTACTGCCGTAAAATCTAAACTAGCTGTAAAACCAGGATCTGTAGCTATAGCTCTTAAAAAACCGGAAGGCGTCACAAACGATATGGCTTTTAACGCAGAGCGGCAAAAAATACAGCCAATAAATCCCCTGTGAAATGTCCACCTTCGGGTCTTCGACTCTGATGGATGAGCCGTCGGCTCAGACTCGAACGAGGTGGGTCCGTAGTTACACCTGCGGGTTTAGGGTACAGGAAACTTTGAGCAGAGGGATTTTACTTCCCTAGCGATTTGTAAAAGTTTTTTGTTTTTGGCAACATCCAATCTAAACTTTTTCATAAACTCAATTCTCTCTTCCCGTACACTTGGTAAAACTATATTTTTCACTTCTTCTACTGCCCTATTTATAAAATCCGCGACCTTTACCATTTCTTTTTCCTTCATTCCGCGAGTAGTAATCGCTGGCGTTCCTAAACGAATTCCGGATGGATAAAGAGGCGACATAGTATCAAAAGGTACGCCATTCATATTGGTTACAACACCTGCAACTTCCAGAGCAAACGCAGCTAATTTTCCATTTACCCCTTTGTTTTTAAGATCTATAAGAATAAGATGATTGTCTGTTCCTCCGCTAACTAAATTGAAATCATATTTCAATAACTCTTTTGCTAATGCTTTCGCATTTTTAACTATTTGCCGGCCATATGTTTTAAATGACGGCAATGCTGCTTCTTTAAGAGCAACTGCTATTGCTGCTGTTTGATTGTCATGCGGACCTCCTTGAAGCCCTGGAATAATTGCTGAATCAATTTTTTTACCTAAATCCGGATTTTTCTTTAGTCCTTTTTCTGTTACCATTATCATAGCTCCCCTTGGCCCCCGTAAGGTTTTGTGGGTAGTTGTCATAACAATATCAGCGTATGGAACAGGAGAAGGATGAACTCCGGCAATAATTAAACCGGTAATATGAGAAACATCTGCCAAAAGATAACTGCCTACTTTTTCTGCAATTTCGGAAAACCGTTTAAAATCAATGATTCTGGTATAAGCAGTAAAACCGCAAACAATTATCTTTGGTTTCTCTTTTAATGCAAGTTTTTCTATCTCATCATAATCTAATAATCCATTTTTTCCGAGCATATATTGTACTGGAGTAAAAAACCGGCTGGAAAATGTGTGAGCTGCACCGTGAGTCAAGTGTCCGCCAAAAGCCAAGGACAATCCCATGATTTTGTCTTTGTAGTCAAGAAGAGCGAAATATACCGCAGCATTGGCCGGCGAACCGGATAATGCCTGCACATTAACATATGGAACAGAGAATAATTTTTTTGCCCGATCTTGGGCTAAACTCTCAACTTCATCAACTATCTTATTTCCCTGATAATACCGTTTCTTAGGATAACCTTCCGAATATTTGTTTGTGAGGACCGACCCTAGTGCTTCCATCACAGCGCGTGAGGTATAG
>MFNZ01000031.1 GCA_001782195.1 Candidatus Levybacteria bacterium RIFCSPHIGHO2_02_FULL_37_13 | reverse complement strand
ACTTTCTTTAAGAAACCTCTCTTTCATATGCTCAATTGATGACTCCATAAGAAGTATTAACTTATTATTTAAAGCATCATAAGCATTAAGGATGTCCGCACCAATAATACTCAATCCTTCTATATTTCTTGATGCTCTATGAATATTTTCCAATTCCCCTTTTGATTTTCCGGACAAAACAAGAAGTATATTTTTATCCTTTTCATTTATTCCCAAATTATTTAAAACCTCTACCATTAATTTTGTTTTTGGCTCTATGTTATCAAGTCCTTTTACTGCTTTTATTTCGTTTGCCTTTTTCTTTGCAGATAGCGCGGAAAAAAGAGCCAATCTTTTCATTTTCTTAGACATTTTAAGTGAAAAATCGCGCGGTTTTGGACCAAAAACAATTCCCCCATGGACAAAAATAGGAGCTTTTTTGGATCCATGTCTTGCCCGCCCGGTACCCTTTTGTCTATAAATTTTCCTTGTTGATCCGTGCACTTCTCCTCTGTCTTTTGTCGAGGCAGTCCCTATTCTTTGATTTGCAAGATATACTCTGACAGCCTGGGCCAAAAGCTGTTTGTTAATTTTTGCGCCAAAAATCTCTTTTGGTAAATCAACCGACCTTACTACTTTACCTTTTGTATCAAAAACGTCAATGGACAATCTTCCTTGTTTCTGTGCCTCTTTTTTCTTCTGTGTTTCAGTGGTTGCAGGCTTTTTATTCGCTTTTAATACTTTTCTTGTAACCACTGAAGCGCTGAGTTTTTTTGAAACACTGATTTTTGACCTTTGACTTTTTACTTGTACTTTTGACCTTTGATTTTTGACTTTTGACTTTCTAGCTGGCATTTTCTTTTACCTCCTCTGCTTTTTTCCCCTCTGCCACTTTTGCGTCAGCCACGTCTGACGGGGCTGTAGCCGCATTTGACGCAGATGCCTCTTTATACAACGGAACAAAGTTTTTATTCTCTCCAATTTTTTTAATTAAAACCATGCTATTTCTTCCACCCGGCACTAAACCTTTAATCAAAAGTAAATCGTTTGTAACATCTGCTATTTGCAAATTTTCAACAGTAACTTTATCATGCCCCATCCTTCCGGCCATTCTTTTGCCTTTATAAACTCTTCCTGGTGTTGTAGTCTGGCCAATAGAACCTGGCGCTCTTTCTCTGTCTGATTGACCATGAGTCCTGGGCCCTCCTTTAAAATGATGTCTTTTTACGCCGCCTGCATATCCTTTACCTTTTGATATACCTATAACATCTACTATATCTCCCGGCTTAAAAACATCCTGAGCGTTTATTGAATCTCCGACTTTTGGCAGAGTCTCTAAATCAACTTGTTCTACTCTTACTTCTTGTAAAAAGGATGGGGTAGTTTTAAGTCCTGCTTTTTTTGCATGTCCCAAAATTGAAGGCTTAGGCTTTTTCTTTAGCCCAAAACCTAGTTGAACCGCACTGTATTTATCCTTCTCTTCTGTTTTGATCTGAACAACCGCGTTACCGGAAATATTAAGCATAGTTACCGGTATTCGAGCTCCATCCTCTAAAAACTTTTGCGATTGTCCAATCTTTTTTCCTAATAACGCCTTCATACTCATAACAACAAAAAAGCGACCACATAGAGTCGCTTCGATTAGGTTTCCCTAAAATTTTTACACTATGTAGCCAAGAATCCACCTCCAATAAGTTGGTTAATCATGACTTAAGCATAGTGATTATATAACGCCCAATCAAGAAATGCAATATCGAAAGGGAGATTCGGACATTAGTCCTCATTAGAACCTATTTAGCAACACAACATGCTTATTGCTTCGTTCACGGCTGAAGATCAGACTTATTAAAATCTTCATATTTTTTAACTAACTCTTGGGCTAATTCAAGATCAATAGCATGAAAGTAAGCAACCCTATCTCCATATTGGATTGGACACATAAAGGTATCATGCTTAAAGACAGATCCGCTAGCCCACTTCGAAGAAACTACTTTTCCAGAAATAAATTTACCCGCATGTCGTATGTAATCTAAGGAACTTTCACAATATATCACAATATCACCACTCCTAGGATTTTCTGTGGGTTTTAAATCATTATTCTTAATTGCTTGAGCTATAACAGCTGATACAACCCATTCTGTTATTCCTAAAGCATGAGCAAAGCAATTGTATTTTCTATTCATGTCGGGAGGCACTACTACACTAAGTACATTTTCAAATTCAGGAAAAAATACAGACTTATACTTAGTTGTGTGGTTAAAAGGGAATTTTTCGCCATTGCATAATTCATCCAGTCGCTTTCTTCGTTCTTCTGAAGGATTACCATTATAAAAAATGAATTTCATGGCCTCTGGTCTGTCTAGGTTTTAACATAAAATACGTGGTCTAATGCTTGATCTATAGCTATATTTGCTAAAGCAGCAATTTTAAATTTATTCATTAAGTTTTTAAGACAGTATGTCTTTTAAGAGAGCCCCTGTATTTTCCAATAATTCCCTTGCCTTATTACGTAATTTTATACTTTCTTTTATGTTATGAGCGATTTTATCTTGATTTTCTTTAGAAAGTAGTGGTATTAATATTTTTTGAAGATCAGAATCAGAAATAGAAGGTATTGCAGCTCCTGTTCTGAATCTGTTTACCTGCTGTAAAAACAGATCAGACTTTAGATAATACAACAAATAATAAGGATCTATATTTATTGGCCTCAATATTCTAAAACCGTTAGTACAAATTGCTTCCGAATATTTTTCTGACACTAACGCTGACATGTGTTTTTTAGATCCTATTGAGTTTCCTGCTACCGCAGTAATTATATCTCCCTCTTTAATTTCATAAGATGCCCTACTGGGAAGTTCATGAACAGCTATTGAAGTGGCATTTGAAATTTCCAAGTAATCAGTATTTATATCTGCCAACTCAACATATTGAACAATTAGATTTTTCTCCTTAAGTTTTTTTGATTTTTCCTTTATTATTTCCACCAAATCCCCTAAGCTTTTCGCTCCCATATTTTTAAGCTTATCACCGAGCAAGCTTGATGAAGGTCTATAAAAATCAAGATCAAAACGGTCTGTAATTTGGCTTTGATCAATTACAAAGGCATTATCATTTTCTATGAAATTATTCTCCATGAAAACATCATAAGATTTGACTAGACTGCTAATATCTTCATCAACAATCAACTCGCTGTTCTCATCCTTTAGGTTTTTTCCATTGCCGTCTTTCTTGTATATTGCTGTAGCGTTTTTATTGCCGTCGTATCCTAGTCTGTTAACTTTTCCAAAAAAAACCTTATTTTTAGCTAAATTGTCTTTACCTTTTTTTTGTAAAAATAAAATTGAAGTTTTTACTCCTGTTCCGAACGGAATAAACGTATCAGAAGGAAGATCTACTATAGCAAGAATATCCGCGATATTTTTAATATAATTTCTAAGATATTTTAGGCTGCTATTTTCTAAATCTCCATTCGGCAAAACTATTGCCAATCGTCCCCCTTCTTTCAGGAAGTCTAAGCATCGTTCAATGAATAGAATATCGGGCACTTGTCCATTCAACAAGGTCGTGGATTTCCTTTCGTCTTCCACCCATTTATAGGCTAGGTCATATCGTTGCAAGATTGATTTGTTGGTTATTTTTCCCTGCGAGCCAAATGGAGGATTTGTTAGAATTATATCAAAGTAATTTTCATATTGATTTAGGGCTCCTATGACTTTATTGAATTCCTCGTCTAAATTTTCCCAGTTCGATAAAGAATCTGCATTTATAATGTTTGAAAAGCCGTCTCCTTCAAGGAGCATGCGCATCTTAGCCATTTTTGCCACCATAGAATTAATTTCCACACCAAAGAGATAATTTTTAACATACTCTTTTCTTTCTTTTTCTGACGCACTTTTTAGAGAATGACTATAAACATATTTCATAGCTTCGCTTAAAAAACCACCACTACCGCATGTAGGGTCTAATACTTTTTCATTTTTATTAGGCTTGATAATTTGTACACAGAGTCTAATTATTTGTTCAGGCGTAAAGAATTGACCCCTTTCTGCTCTTTGTGTCGAATGAACAAACTTTTGAAACGCTACTCCCTTTACGTCTCGCGAAGAATCCGATAAATTTATATTTTGCAATTTACTTATTGCGTATGCTAAGGAGGATGTTTTTAATTCAATCTCTTCATTTTTCTTAAACACATCTGAAAAATAGCTAAAAGCCTGCATACTTAAATCAAATATTCTTTTTGTAAATACAGTGTTTTTATGTCCATCAATTGTATCGTCGTACTCATGGTTTGAAATAAAAAAACGAATCTCTTTATTGTTTTTTTCATCAAATATTTTTATAAAGAGTATTTTCAGTATTTCCGAAAATACCTGTTGTGATGATAATCCATCATTTGCATAAATATGGTCATGAATCTGTTCAAATATCCCAAAAAGCCTGTCAGTAGTTTTTGAATTTAATTGATTGTTACTTTGCAAGGGAAAAAGAGATAGTAGTTCTGGCATATGCATTACACTAATGTGTAACTAGATTAACATGTAAGTGTAAAACATGTCAAGAGGCATTTCGTTTATCCACTTGCGAAAAATCTATAACGCGTGGATTAGGGTTTGTTTTTACAATACATTCCTTTATGTCTTTATACCAAGGGGGTTTTATTATTATTTTTTCTTTCTTTTCCTTCACCAATATATCTATTATATAGTTTTGATATAAATGTTCTGGGGAGGTTGGAGAATGGCTGATGTCATGAGATGCAACAAAAACAAATTCATGTCTTCCTGTTCTTAAAAATAAGTCGATTGCGAGTATATTAAAATCGTATATTAATGGCATTGCTTGAACAATATTTGTAGTTGGGCTAATTCTTCCATCGGGCAGATGAGTTTCTAGAATGACTATGGGGCCAATAACATTTCTATATGCTCGCTCAGAAAATGATTCTAAAGGTTGATTATCCACCCATTCCTTTAATTCTTTTTCACTGTTCCAAAGCATTGTTAAATCAGCACTGATTGGACCAGGATGATTTTTTGAACACTTAAATTTTGAAAATTTTCTCCCGGGATTTTTTGCACTCCAAGCTTTTTTTACTCTGGAATACGACATATAACCTTTATTATAAATCAAGTCATTGTTATTTTTTGGTACAAGAGCCAATCTTTTTAAAAATTGATAGAGTTTTGTCTTGTTTTCTAATTTTCCTCCTCTAAATTCAGAATTACTCTTAAGCCCTTTACTCTCTACAACAAGCCATTTGTCTTCTATAGATCCCTTCGGTCTTATATAGAAATCTCCACGAGCTTTGCTACTTTTTGCTTTATTTCCTCCTTTAGGTTTTTCTGTTATGCGTACTACTTCAAAACGATTTTTTTCTAAATACTCTTTAAGAAGTAATTCGCTAATTGCTCCTGATATATAACCTTTAGATCCAGGATTTAATATTAGAGCTTCCTGAAAAAGCTTCTCATCTACACCAAAGTTTTTTAGTATATAATCTTTTAAAAAAGACATGTTATTTTTCTTGTACAAAGAAACTAAGTTTTTGTTTGTAAATTCGAGAAAATTCTTTTAGCTCTATAACATCCACTCTTCGCTGCCCTGACTCTACCTTTGAAATGTATGATTGAGTCTTACCTAATAATTTTGCTATTGCTTTTTGATCAAGTTTAGCTTTTTCTCTTGCTTCTTTTAATTTGTTTGCAAGATTTGTTTGATCTTTACTGTAAAGAGATTTACCCATTGTTTAAATCATACATTCCAAAAAGGAATATTCCAAAATGGAATATCAGATATTAGCTGCGCATAAAAAATTCTGGCCTAACTATTTGTGCTAAAATAGCCATAGTAATTACTAATATTATTTTGACACCAGAATAAACAGTTAATCTGGAAATATGGGACTGTCCTTCAAGACATAAAAGAGGAAAATCTTGTCCCAAAAATAGATGGAACATTCTTTTAGAATATAGCAAGAACTGTATTTATTCCTAATAATCCTAGTCCTACCCCCAAGAAAAAAACGGGCATTCGTATGTAAGCTGAATTATATCTTTTTGGACCGGTACGAGTTGTATGCTACATCTTTATCTCAATATTCACTCCAGCGGGGAGTTCGAGGTGGGTTAAACTGTCAATTGTTTTGTCTGTCGGAGAAATTATATCAATAAGTCTTTTGTGGACTTTCATTTCGAAATGATCTCTTGCGTCTTTATCTATAAAAGGAGATTTATTAATTGCGTAGACTGTGTGTTTGGTAGGAAGTGGAATGGGCCCCATTACCTTAGCGCCGGTTCGTATTGCAGTATCTAAAATTTGCTGGCAACATGAATCGATAACTCTTGCGTCATAACTTTTTAAACGTACTCTAATTCTTCCTTTAGGCATTTGCTTGTAAATGGGCAATTTTTAGGCTATTATTTTGGAAATTACTCCTGCTCCTACAGTTTTTCCACCTTCTCTAATTGCGAATCTTAATCCTTCCTCCAATGCAACAGGTACAATAAGCTTAACTGTCATTTTTGTATTGTCTCCCGGCATAACCATCTCAACACCTTTTGGAAGAGTAACTTCTGCTGTTACATCTGTTGTTCTTATATAAAATTGCGGCCTGTATCCTGTAAAGAATGGCGTATGGCGGCCTCCCTCTTCTTTGGTTAAGATATAACCTTCCGCTTCAAATTCCTTATGAGGAGTAATGCTTCCGGGCTTTGCGATAACCTGTCCTCTTTCTACATCATCCTTTTCAATTCCTCTTATCAAAAGCCCTACATTATCTCCTGCCTGGCCTTCATCCAATTGCTTTTTGAACATTTCAACACCTGTTACAACTGTAGGCTTTGTTGCCTTAATTCCAACTATTTCAACAGTTTCATTTATTTTTACCTTTCCTCTTTCGATTCTACCTGTTACAACAGTTCCTCTACCCTTAATTGAGAAAACATCTTCAATTGGCATTAAAAATGGTTTGTCAATATCTCTTTTTGGTGTTGGGATATAGCTATCTACAGTATCCATTAAAGCCATTATTTGTTTTTCTGCTTCCGGATCCCCTTCCAAAGCTTTAAGGGCCGAGCCTCTGATGATTGGCACTTCATTGCCGGGATATTGATATTTTGTCAAAAGTTCTTTTACTTCCATCTCTACCAATTCCAAAAGTTCTTTGTCCTGTACCATATCGCATTTATTAAGAAAAACTACTAATGCCGGAACACCAACCTGACGAGCCAATAAAATATGCTCTCTTGTTTGCGGCATTGGTCCATCCGGAGCAGATACTACCAAAATTGCGCCGTCCATCTGAGCAGCGCCTGTAATCATGTTCTTAATATAGTCCGCATGACCTGGAGCATCGATATGAGCATAGTGTCTTTTTGCTGTTTCGTACTCAATGTGAGAAATATTAATAGTAACGCCTCTTGCTTTTTCTTCCGGAGCATTATCAATATCCTCGTACTTTTTCGCGGTTGCCATACCCTTTTTAGAAAGGACTGTGGAAATTGCCGCTGTTAAGGTTGTCTTGCCATGGTCAACATGACCAATAGTTCCAATATTTAAATGGGGTTTTGTTCTTTCAAACTTTTTAGATTCTGCCATAATATAATTTCAACAAAAAAAATTACCCCACGATCTATTAGGGTATTCGCACTATACAATACTTTTCTTCCCCCGTCAATAGCCAAATTTATTTTTTCTTAAGTTTTTTTGTGGAAATTGATTTTTTAATCTCCTGTTTTTTGGTTTTTAACAATTTCGAAAGACTTGATTTTATTCTCGCCGCTTTATTTTTGTGAAAAATGCTTTTTCGAGCTGCTTTATCAGTAACGCTTATTGCCATTTTAATACTTTTCTCTGTTGGAGAACTTTTTGCCTGCTTGACTAATTTCTTAAATAAATCTTTAAGCTTTTTATTATTCTTGGTTCTTTTTTTATCCTGTCTTAGTTTTTTCTTAGCAGATTTTATTACTGGCATAACGTAATTTTAGCATGATATACTATAAAAAACAATATGGCATCTCTTTTTTTAAAAAAGGGTTTAAATCTTATTCTTCGCCAGCAAACAAATATTTTGTCTGCCGCTCTCATAATCATGTCAACTGTTATTCTCTCGCAAGTTTTGGGACTGGTAAGAGAAAGGCTGCTTAGGGCAACATTCGGCGCGTCAAATACGCTTGGTATTTATCAATACGCTACGAACATTCCGGATTTTTTATTCCAGCTGACAATTGCCGCGGCATTAGCGTCATCTTTTATTCCTGTTTTTTCAGATTATTTAGTAAAGAACAAACAACAGGAAGCTCATAAGATGGCGTCAACACTGCTTATTTCCGGTCTCTCTATTTTTTCTTTCTTAGGAGTAGTTCTTTTAATGCTGGCCCCTTTGTTTTTGCAGATTTTTAATCTTGGCGGAAAATTTTCCAATGACGATATGGCTCTTATGGCAAATCTTATGAAAATTTTTATATTTGGTCAATTATTATTTATTATCGGCAGTTTCTTCTCAGCCGTTCTTCAATCTTACAGCCATTTTTTTATTGCCGGTTTTGCTGCTTCGATGTATAACTTAGGAATAATAATAGGAATATGGATATTTTCTCCATATGTAGGAATATATTCAGCGCCAATTGGCGTAATATTGGGAGGTACTATTTTTATTTTAGTGCAACTCCCATTGGTTAAAAAAATAGGATTTTCCTTTAATCCGGCATTTTCT
>MFNZ01000030.1:3248-7048 GCA_001782195.1 Candidatus Levybacteria bacterium RIFCSPHIGHO2_02_FULL_37_13 | reverse complement strand
TGTTAACATCTTGGGCAGATACTGATGCGGTTGGACTTGTTCCATTTACCCCTAAGACTGCGAATTTGGCAGAAGAGGTAGCTTGAGCGCCAACCAGAAGATCTACGGTTGAGTTGGCAGGATATATTGATCCACTAGTTTGATATAGTCTGGCGTAGTCAGTAAGTAAGCTGATGTTAGCTTCTCCAGAAGGACTTTCGGAAAGAGTAAAATCTCCATTGAAATCAAGAGTGCTAATTGAACTCCCTACAGCCGTATCGTTTGACTCAACATTGATAATTCCAGCGCTGCTCCCTCCTGCATCCGCCGCGCAATCCCACTCGGAATTTGTATCGTCCCACTTTAGAACATACGCATCCGTACATCCCTGAATAAGCGTCAATTGATTACTACTAGAGCCTTGAAATTCAAGGCCTGAGTTTGAGCTTGTAGAACCAGTACCATCGGCTGTAGTTAGCAAATTAACTAAAAGATTGCCGGACGAAACAGTAAGGCCATTGCCTGTTAAATCTCCGATGCTGTCCGTTGCAACAGTCAAAAATCCTCCCACGCCTAAATTCGCCGACACAGTCGCGCTTCCCACAATATCAAGTTTTGTCGAAGGAGATGTTGTTCCGATCCCAACATTATCGCTTGAGGTGCTAAGCCTCACAGTTGTTCCATCGTCTGTCCAGCCTGTGGCAGATGTGGCTGAGGAACCGGTAATAGTTACCTTCTTGTTTGAGGTGTCTGCACTCAACGTGATATTGCTCCCGGCGGCAAGCTCAAGAGTATCGGTATTGGATCCTGTTGAAAAGGAGGTGCTTCCAACCTTTACGGTTTTGAAGATATTCTGAGAAGAGCCCGGATCTGTGTTGGCAATTGTTGGAATTTGCCCTGCTCCAACAGATATTCCTGTACCCGCAGTTGCTCCATATAAGACATTTGAAGCAGTAAGCGTGCCTGTTCCGGCATCTATATCCTGGTTTTCTGTAATAACACCCCCGCTTAAAGTGGCAATCTCCAATGCGCTTAAACCTTTTAGAAAGTCTGAGTCTTGCGCAAATTTGCTCGGGATGTTGACGTTAAAAAAAAGGCTATTATCTGTTGTTGTTGCTTGCAAAACCTGGCCGCCATCGCTTCGCTCAAAAGTTAACATGCGGGGTGTTTGTGAATTAATCCCAAGATAGGAAATCAGTTTTTCTCCTACGCCTGTTTTCAAACCAATAATGCCTAAAATTAGCAATACTAAAAACAGACCGCCAGCGAAAAAGCCTGCCTTGATTCTTCTGTCATTGCGAGAGCTCAAAGAGCTCGCGGCAATCCCATCCTGAGATTGCTTCGCTTCGCTCGCAATGACAAATGGCGAAGAACGTGGAGGAATATCTCCGACATTGGGTGTAAGAGCAGAAGGAGTGACGAAAGGTAAAGATCTGCGATTTTTAAATGTAAATATTTGTTCTTTTGTATATCGTCTTTGGTTGCCTTGTGTTCGCGTTGGAACTAGCACATCGGCTTTATCCCAACGACGTAAAGTTTTCGTAGAAACATCTAGTATCTTAGCAGCTTCTTGAATTGTCAATAAATCTATACTCATGGGCAGTCCCGACTTGGTCGGGATTAAACTTGGACTTTAAGATCAAATATTGTTAAACTTGGACTTCCGAACACTTATTGTCCAACTTCATGTCTAAGTATATTTAGGCATATATCATGCATGGATGTCAAGTACTAAATAATCTTATCTTAATCTTATCATAAAATTATATTTTAGCCTCGTTTTGTCCAAGTTTTCCAGTTTATACAAAAACCTAGCTTATGATAAGATTATGATACGAAACTCAACACTAACACTTGACAACCAAACTAAAAGAGACTTACACTTGATATACAAATACAATTTTCAATTCGAAATTTGAAATTTTCAATCAAATCTAAAATCTAAATTTGAAAATTAAGTCATTGAAAATTCAATGAAAATTAAAAATTAAAAATTTAAAATTTGATAATGGATATGAAGTACTTGATTCTTGCCATTTCGGCTTTGACTTTGTTAGTTTTATTGCATACCGAGGCTATTGCCCAGGATACATCCTCCGGCGTAACTATATCAATCCCTATCAAGGATGAGAATGCCCAAGATGGAAGTATTATTTCCTCAACAGCTAAAGGCTATGTTTTAAGCAACACTGCTTATGACCAATCAGTTTATGGTGTAATTACGGAAAACCCATCGGTGTTTATAGAGAATGTAAATCTCGAAGACACAAAGCCTGTAATTAGCACTGGAAAAGCATATGTGCTAGTTTCAACAATCAATGGCGAAGTAAACATTAACGACCTAATTACAACTTCTACGATCCGTGGCGTTGGACAAAAAGCTACTGCCAATGGATTTATCCTGGGAACTGCCCTCGAAGGCTATTCCGAACCAAACAAAGACACAACCGGTAAAATCTTAGTTTCTGTTAATCCCAAGTACAACGGATCATTCACGGCCCAAGGAAATCTATTGGAGCTTTTAAGAAGCGGCCTGGATGCATTCCCCCTCTCTCCGCTTGCTTCACTTCGCTATTTCCTGGCAGCAATAATCGCAATTGTATCCTTCATTTTAGGGTTTATGTATTTTGGCAAAGTTGCAAGAACCGGCGTTGAAGCTCTAGGACGAAATCCCCTTGCAGGACGCATGATTCAGCTTTCTGTTGTTCTTAATCTTTTATTGACCATCGCAATCATGGCTATCGGACTAGGAATTGCATACCTTATTCTGATATTATAAAGATATAAAAAATACATAATGAAAAAGACGGTAGAAAATAGAATATGGAAGATAGTAGTAGAAGTTAGGGGATGGAGGCTAGATAAGTTTCTATCATCGACCTTCTATCTTCAAAATACTATCCTCTACCCTCTATCATCTATCGTCAAGAGAAATATGTATATTTGCTATTTTATATTTAAGATTTGATATGACTATTGAACCAATCGTCTTTTTTGTTTTAATCATAGCAATATTGATCCTAAGCTTAAGCCTATGTGTGATTGTTATTTCTTATGAAAAGTTTGCCCATAAACTACAATTGCTGCATAAAGAAAAAAGTCATATTGAGGATAAAATGCTAAAAAAGTCTGGTAACATTCTGGAAGAGGCAAGAGAAAAAGCCGTAAAAATTGTAGATAATGCAAATCTTTTTGATGAGTCCACTAAAAAAATATTTGATCAGGAATTAAAAAGGACATCCGAGTCTCAAATTAAGACCCTTGAAAAATTATCCTATGACTATCTTTTTGCATTTCAAAAAGAACTGATCGCCCTAAAGGAAAACAACATCAAAATGATGGGCAATGTATCAAAAGATATAGAAAATAGTGTTGTAGCAGAGCTTAATGACTTTAAAGAAATTCTTAAAAAAGAAACTTATGACTCTCAAAAAATTGTCCAGACCAAAATCGAGGAAGCTTATAAAGTTGTACAAAAAGAAATCGAGGACTACAAAGGAACACAGCTTAAAAAGGTTGAAGTCCAAATTTACGATATCATTCAAAACGTCTCCAAAATAGTTTTGGGCAAAACCCTATCTTTACAAGAACATGAACAGCTTGTAATTGATGCGCTAGAGAAAGCGAAGAAAGAAGGCGCTCTTTAAAATTGACCTAATTAATCTAATTAACCTAATTAACCTAAACAATGACCAATAACCCAATTACAAAAAATTATGATCTGGAAGAAAGAACAGCTAAATTTGGTGAAGATGTGATTAGGTTCTGTAAGAAAATTCCAAGAGGTCCAGTTACCGATCCATTGATTACCCAATTAGTAA
>MFNZ01000030.1:1857-3237 GCA_001782195.1 Candidatus Levybacteria bacterium RIFCSPHIGHO2_02_FULL_37_13 | reverse complement strand
AGTGTTGGAGCAAATTATTGCGAAGCAGACGATGCAGAAAGCAAACAAGATTTTAGACATAAAATAGGTATTTGTAAAAAAGAAAGTAGAGAAGCAAAACATTTCGTAAGAATGATAGTGGTTGCTGTACCAGAATTAAAAGAAGAAGCAACGAAGTTATGGCAGGAGGCAAAAGAGCTAAACTTGATTTTTAATTCTATTTATAAAAAGGTAAAATGACAATTAACTTAATTTACCTAATTGGCCTAATTTCTAAATTGGAGAATTGGGATTTCTTTAGGTCAATTAAAAATTAGAAATTAGAAATTTGGTTATGACATATTCCGATATCTTAGGACATATTAAAACTATTGATCAGGCAAGAGATTTTCTTTACGAAATTGATATGCTTCTTGAAGAACTTTTTAAAGCGGAAAATGATGCTTTCGAAAAAAAACTAAACTCCATTAGCGTTCTAACCTCGCAAGTGATAAAAGAAGCAATTCTTAAAGAGAATATTGGCTTAGAAAATAAAAACATGATTAAGGAATATCTCATCGGGCTAAAAGAACAACTTCAAAACCTTAAGACTATTAAGCTGTCTATATTTTTCGAGCCTTCAGCAGACTTGATTGACAATCTATTCTCTTGGGTTTTAAAAAACCAAGGGACCGGAATTGTTTTGGATATAAAGACCGACAAATCAATTCTCGGAGGAATAACTGTAGAATTTGAAGGTAAATACAAAGATCTAACCCTTAAAAAAACGCTTGAAGAAGCGTTTGTAAGTAAGAGAGAAGAAATAATGGGACTCCAGGAATATCAAACATGAAATTCTTAAGTGCTAAATCTTAAGCAATTGAAAATAGTTTATGGAAAATAGAAAATGGTAGTGGAGATTAGAAAATAGAAATTAGATTCAAATTTCCGATTTCTACTTTCTATTACTAATTTCCAATTTCTAATAACTAATTTCTTAGTTTTATGAAAGATTTCCAATATTATCTTAATTCCATTGGCGAAATAGGCTATGTGGAAGAAACGACAAATTCTATAATTTATGCAAGCGGATTGCCGGAAGTAAAACCCGGAGAACTTGTGCTTTTTGAGACCAAAGACCCTAGTCTTCCCTCACAGCTTGGTCAGGTTCTATCCTTTAATGAGAATTCTGTGGAACTACTTTTCTTCTCCAAAGATTTACCAACACCAGGAACAAAGATTGTTCGCACCAATGAGCTTCTTAAGATCCCCCTTGGAGATGAATTACTAGGCAATGTAATTGATCCCTTAGGCAAATCTCTTGAAGATAAAATGTTAAATATAAAACCAACTGCCATATCGGGGCCTATCAATACCCTTGCATCAGGTATTACTACCAGAAAATCCATAAAAAGACACTTT
>MFNZ01000030.1:0-1822 GCA_001782195.1 Candidatus Levybacteria bacterium RIFCSPHIGHO2_02_FULL_37_13 | reverse complement strand
TTTAGGGTATGGGCAAAAACAGCTTATTATCGGAGATAGAAAAACAGGCAAAACAGATTTTTTGCTGCAATCTGTATTAACCCAGGCAAAATTGGGTAAAATTTGCGTTTACGGCGCCATTGGGAAAAGAAAGCTTGACATAAAAAAACTTCGGGATGTTTTTGTAAATTACGAGATCATGGATCGGATAGTTATTGTTGCTTCGGGACCACAAGACCCGACATCTCTAATTTATCTTACCCCCTACTCCGCGATGACCATAAGTGAATACTTCAGAGACGAAGGACATGATGTATTGCTAGTTCTCGATGATTTATCTACGCATGCTAAATTTTACCGGGAAATTTCATTGCTTGGCAAAAAATTCCCCGGCCGCAACTCTTACCCTGGGGATATTTTTTATACCCACGCAAGCCTATTAGAGAGAGCCGGAAATTTTATAACTCCTAATGGAGAACGGGCAATCACATGCCTGCCGGTTGCTGAAACCATACAGGGAGACCTATCCGGATATATTCAAACAAATCTTATGTCTATGACCGACGGACACTTATATTTTGACACTGACTTTTTTGGCAAAGGAAGAAGACCGGCAATAAATCCTTTTTTATCCGTAACAAGAGTTGGAAAACAAACTCAATCGATTGTAAAGCGGGAAATTACGCGTGAAATCTTAAGCTTTCTCACCCTTTTTGAAAAAATGCAAAGCTTCACGCATTTTGGAGCAGAACTCAATGAAACTACTAAAGTTACTATTTCCGTCGGGCAGGAATTAATTAAGTTTTTTCAACAACAGCCTTCATCCACAATACCAATAAATGCGCAAATACTTCTTTTTTGTTTGCTCTGGCTGGATGTTGTTCAGAAATTTTCTTTTTTTGAAAAAAAGGAGGATATAGAAAAGATTATCAGGCTATATGAAACAAGAGAAGATTTTCGTAAATATGTCAACTCAACAATTGAAACTGCGATTTCATTCAATAAACTCCTTGGCACTATCAGACAAAAAAAAGACGAGATTAGCCAATTCTATCAATGACTACTAAAAAACAAAATCAACTGGACATTGAATATTCGGAGAGCCTTAAAATTGTTATGGAAACATATCAGGAGATTGCTGCCTCACGCATGCAACATGTCAGAACCTCTGTTATCTCAAGTCGGGATTTTCTATTAAGCATAAATATTGTTTTTCAGCAAGTCAAATCTTCTTACAAAACCAATAACCTGCCTGCCGGCAGGCAGGGCCTGCCTAAAAAAAACTTTATAAAGTATAATGGCAAGACTATTTTTATACTAATATCGGCAAACACCGGGCTTTATGGCGACATAATAGCAAGAACGTTTGACTTGTTTGCCAAAGAGATTAGAAAGGAACAGGGAGATATAGCTATTATCGGAAGAGTCGGACTAAAACAATTCCAGGAAGCATTTCCCAAGAGAAATTTTATGTACTTTGAGCTTTCCGATGATAAGATCGATCTTGAGACATTAAAAAAAATCATCCCCCATTTAATCCAATATGAAAAGGTGCTTGTGTTTTATCAGCAGTTCCAGAATATTATTTCATCTCAACCAATAATTACCAGCGTCTCCGGAGACATATTACCAATGGATAAAATAGATTCCGGCATAAAGTATGTTTTTGAACCTTCTCTTGATAAGGTTATGGAATTTTTCGAACAACAAATTTCCGGCTCAATTTTTGAACAAACCGTTTACGAATCTCAACTCGCCAAATTTTCTTCCCGAATGGTTGCGCTAGATAAAGCAACAGAAAATATTCAAAAAAATCTTAAACAAATAATGCTTCAAAAAGAAA
>MFNZ01000029.1:229-28089 GCA_001782195.1 Candidatus Levybacteria bacterium RIFCSPHIGHO2_02_FULL_37_13 | reverse complement strand
TAATTGCTTTATTTTTAATGATCTCCCAATCGTCTTTCCTTTGGCAGAATATTAGTCTTCTTCAGAAATTTCAGTTTCCATGGAGACTTTTGTCACTTGTGGTATTCAGTAGCGCGCTACTGGGTGCCTTAGTAGTTTCGGCAGTTCCTAAAAATTATAAAAAATATGCAGTTGGTATTTTCATTTTTGTAGTACTGTTTTTTAGTAAAGACTACATGCATGCAAAAGGATATTTATACAAAGACGATAGTTTTTTCAGCGGTATTTATAACGGCACAACAGATACTGGAGAAAGCAGCCCAATCTGGTCTGTTAGATTCATGGAGAAAGAGCCAAAATCTCATATAGAGATATTAGACGGAAAGGCCACGATCAAAGAAATGGAAAGAAAAAATACAAATCATACCTACAAAATATTTGCCGTTGATAATACTAAGTTTCGAGAAAATACTCTATATTTTCCAGGATGGAGTATAATTGTTGATGGGAAAACAGTTCCAATTGAGTTCCAAGATCCAAACAGCAGGGGATTAATAACATTTTATGTACCAAAAGGAGAGCATATTGTTCTTGCTTCATTTGGCGAAACAAAACTGAGGTTTTTTGCAGATATAATTACTCTAATGAGCATTGTTGGCGTATTGGCATTTTTAAGCTTAGGCAGATTAATAAATAAATTATGAAAAAACAAACTTTATCTGTTGTCATGGCAACATTTAATGAGGAGGAAAACATTAAAGCCTGTTTGGATTCGGTTAAAGAGCTGGCTGATGAAATAATAATTGTTGATGGATCATCGACTGATAAAACAGTTGAGATTGCAAAAAAATATGGGGCAAAGGTGGTAGTAACAGACAATCCGCCAATTTTTCATATTAACAAACAAAAGGCCATTGATATGGCAACAAAAGATTGGGTTTTACAGCTGGACGCAGACGAGCGCGTTACGCAAGAATTGAAAGAAGAACTGAGAAAAGCCATCAGCCACGAGCCATCAGCAATCAGTGGATACTGGATGCCGCGTAAAAATTATTTTCTGGGAAGATTTCTTATGAAGGGTGGGCAGTACCCGGATTATACACTGCGTCTTTATAAGAGAGGTAAAGGAAGACTACCTCAAGAAGACGTTCATGAGCAGGCGATTGTCGATGGAGAAGTAGGTTATCTTGAAAATCCGCTTCTTCACTACCCTTATAAAAATTTTTCGGAGTATCTTTTTAAGTGGAATAGATACACGGATTTGATATCTGGTCAAATTAAAAAAGACCGATTGAAAAGAAGTTTTGTTGAAAGATTGTTTTTTGGATTTTTTTATCTTATTATTAAACCAATGCATTGGTTTTTGTTAACTTATATCAGACATAAAGGGTTTATGGATAATTGGCAGGGATTTGTATTTTCACTTTTTTCTGCGCTAAGGTTTCCTGTTGCGTATGTAAAGTGTTTAAGACGTAAGTCTTAAGACGTAAGGACATTATGGCAAACAGATTCGAAAGTTTAAAAGTTTATAAAAAGGCTCATCAATTCGTAATTAAAATTTATAAAATTACTAAAACGTTTCCTCAACACGAGACATATGGATTAATAAGTCAAATCAGAAGAGCTAGTGTTTCGATTGTTGCAAATATTATAGAAGGAAATGCAAGAAACCATAAAAAAGAATTTATTCAGTTTTTGTATCTTTCAAACGGATCCTTAGAAGAGGTTAAATACTATCTAATTCTTTCCACAGATTTAGGCTATATTTCGAAATCTACCTACGATAATTTACAGATGGATGCAGAGGAAATTAGCAAAATGCTAAATTCCTTGATAAAATATTGGAAACTTAAGTCTTAAGTCTTAAGTCTTCTAAGTCTTATAAACTTGTAAACTATGAAAATACTTGTTACCGGCGGAGCGGGATATATTGGAAGCTTTATGGCGAAAGCCCTATTAGATAAGGGATACGATGTAATTGTTTTTGATAGTCTTGAGAGGGGGCATAGAGATGTAGTTGATAAACGGGCGAAATTTGTACAAGGTGATTTAAAAAGTCCCGAAATGCTTGACGCTTTATTCTCCGGAAAAAATATTGATTCTGTCATGCATTTCGCAGCATATACATCTGTTGAAGAGTCAACAAAATACCCAGAGAAATATTACGAGAATAATACGAAAGGATCAGAAAACTTAGTTAAAGCTATGATAAGAGTTGGAAAAGTAGATAAATTTATTTTTTCCTCAACATCTGCCATATATGGAAATCCAATCAAAATTCCAATTCCCGAAGATCACCCCAAAAATCCTATTAACCCGTACGGAAAAAGTAAACTTAAGGTCGAAGAAATGTTAGTTGATTTTCAACAAAAGGAAAGATTAAATTTTGTAAGTCTTCGTTACTTTAACGCAGCCGGAGCAGCGCTTGATGCAAGCATGGGAGAAAATCATTCACCAGAGCTACATATTATTCCATTGGCAATTAAGTCAGCGCTTGCAAAAAAAGATTTCTATTTGTATGGAACAGATTACAACACTCCTGATAGAACATGTATTAGAGATTATATTCATGTAATTGATCTTGTAGACGCGCATATTCTTGCTCTTGAAAAATTACTAAAAGAAAAAGGTGGATTTTTTTACAACGTTGGCACAGGAAAAGGAAATTCAAATAAAGATGTCCTAAGCATGGTTAAAAAGCAAAGCGGGATTGATTTTAAGGTAAAAATTGCAAAAAGAAGAAGCGGGGATCCGGAAGTATTAGTGTCTGATCCATCAAAGATTATGAAAGAGTTAGGGTTTAAACCTAAATATTCAGATTTAGAGACCATTGTTGGAACAGCATTGAAATGGCACAGAAAAAATTCAAAATGATAAGGTATTTTTGGATACCGTTACTGACGTTATCACTGTTTAAAATTTTCACTAATGTAAGTTTTGCTCAGTCGAATTATGTTTTACCCTACCCTCCTCCGATGCCGGGAAGTTTCTTGTACAAAATTCGTTTGCTTTCAGAACAAATACAACAATACTGGTATTTTGGAAATTTTGGACAGTTCTCGTACAACTTAAAACAGTCAGACAAATATTTAGTTCAGGCAAAGACATTATTTGAATATGAGCAATATCTTTTGGGAGAGGAAGCTCTTAAAAAATCTGACATGTATTTCAAAAACTCTCCAAAATATTTAGGTAAAGCAAAGGAAGAGAATAAAAACATTGATCGTTTACAAAAAATACTCAAAGAAGCAGCATCGAAGCACATCGAAGTACTGAATGAAATTAAAACGCATGTGCCCGAAGAGATTACTTGGAGTCCAGAGAAATCTCAGCCCGTCAAAATTTTTCTGAGAAATAAATTAACGGAAGCAATTTATATTAGACAATCATGTCTATGATGAAAAAATTATTTTTTATTTTGTATCCATTTGCGTTGTTAAGTCTAACTATTTTTTCCTATTTTTTTATAGATTCAAATCTTACTTATCTAAAAGATTTTTATTCAGGATTTGCATATAAGCATAGATACTCGGCAACATTTTTTTACCTGTTAATCCTACTTATTTTTTTTACTTTGTATATTTTGCTTCTGAAGTTGATAAGTAAAAAAAAGATAGACTTTAAAGATTTGCGTTATTTAATTTTTATTACAATAGCATTGTTACTTTTTTCGTATCCGGCTATGCTGTCTTTTGATATTTTTAACTATATATCAACGTCAAAAGTGTTGTTTTTTTATTATGAAAATCCATATATTATTATGCCGATTGAATTTGCTGGAGATCCGCTTTTATCCTTTACTCATGCCTCAAATAAAATTGCCCTTTATGGACCATCCTGGATTTTAATATCCGCAATCCCATATTTTACAGGCTTTGGAAATTTTATTGTTACTCTTTTTAGCTTTAAATTGTTTGTTAGCATGTTTTATCTTGGAACAGTTTTTCTTATTTGGAAAATATCAAAAAACCTGGTTTATGTTTCTTTTTTTGCTTTCAATCCGCTTGTTATTATAGAAACCTTGTTGAGTGGCCATAATGACATTGTAATGATGTTTTTTTCGCTTTTTTCTTTTTATTTGTTGATGAAGAAAAAGATCATAATTCCAGCTTTTATTTTTTTCATATTTTCTATATTTATTAAATACTCAGTTATATTTTTGTTTCCAATTTTTATATATATAATTTTGAAAACAATCCGAAAGCAACCAATTGATTGGAAAAATATTTTCTATTTTTCTTTCCTTTTAATGGCAGGAGCATTTATATTGTCTCCAATTCGTGAAGAAATTTACCCCTGGTACGCAATCTGGTTTTTGCCGTTTATAAGCATTGTCTTTCAAAAAAGAACACTTGTATACATTTCGGTTGCTCTTTCTTTTGGTTTACTATTAAGATATGTACCTTTTATGTTGTTTGGGACTCATTTTGGCGTAACGCCTTTTTTAAAAATCTCTGTAACTTTAACTCCCGTGTTCTTTGTTTTAATATACGTTTTCCTCAGAGATAAATTATGGTTAAAAATATTTTCCCGTTAATAATAGTTGGTTTGTTTGGTTTTATAGCCGGGTTTTCTATTCTTCATAAAGGGTTACCTCCAACGCATGATGGAGAATATCACGTGGTTAGGTTTTACGAGTTTTATCAGGCGTTGCAAGACGGAAATTTGTATCCTCGTTGGGCGACGGATTTAAATAACGGATATGGAGTTCCACTTTTTAACTACGCGTATCCATTATCAAATTATTTTGCTTCTTTTTTGCATTTTTTGGGAGCAAGCTTTATTGATTCATTCAAGTCAAGTATGTTCTTTGCGTCAATTTTGGGAGCAGCTTTTTTTTATTTATGGGCGAAAGAATTTTGGGGAAAATTAGGCGGAATTGTTTCTTCAGTATTTTATACTTTTTCGCCTTATCATTTTTTGGATATCTATATCAGGGGGTCGGTTGGTGAGGTATGGGCGTTAGCATTTTTTCCTGCTTTTTTATGGTCTATTACAAGATTTATTAAGAATCGGAAAAGAATTTTTTTCCTAAGCTCTTCTGTATTTTTGAGTTTAATAATATTTTCTCACAATATTCTGGCATTAATGTTTTTGCCTTTTTGTATAACATATATTGTTTTTTTAATTTATCATTCAAAAGATAAAAAAAACTTAATACTTAATACTGTCTACATAATATTATTAGGACTTGGTTTGTCAGCAATTTTTTGGTTACCTGCTCTTTTGGAAGGACAGTATGTAACAGGGCTTCAGATTTTTAATTTTTCAGATCATTTTCCCGAATTGTATCAGTTAATTATTCCATCGTGGGGATCGGGGTTTTCGGCGGGAGGCTTACAGGATCAACTCTCGTTTCAGATAGGAATTGCTAATTTGGCTGCAGTGTCTATATCTGTATTAATACTTTTGATCTATAGAAAAAAGAATGAGAACAGTTTAATTATAGCGTTTTTTATTGTGTGGTTTATTCTTATTTTCTTTTTGATGCTCAAGATTTCCAAGTCTGTTTGGGAACACATTTCCCTTATGAATTATTTTCAATTTCCATGGAGATTTTTGAGTCTTGAGATACTTATTTCGTCGTTTCTGGCTGGAAGTATTAATTATTTTTGGAAATCAAAAATTTTAACAACATGCTTAATTTTTCTCTCCTTTATTCTGGGAATTGGTTATGCAAAACCGGCTTATTATCATTATAGAAATGATAATTATTATTTAACACGATCAAATTTTATTGACGGAACCAATAGTCCGGGAAATGCGTTTAACACGGTTTTTTTGAAAACAATTCCCAAAAAAGAAAAAGAAAAAGCAGTGTTTTTAAGAGGGGGTGGCAGGATTGAGCAAAAAAGTGCTAAAAGCACGTTTTATGTATTTAACATAAAAGCAGAAAGTAATTCGGAAATACTTGTAAATATAGCGTATTTTCCAGGATGGAAGGTGTATATAGATAAGTCCGAAGCAGAAATAAAGAACAAAAATGGGATTATTTCTTTTTTTGTACCGAAAGGAGAACACGAAGTTAAGTTTTTATTTAAAAACACCTATGTTAGAAACGCAGCAACTGTTATTTCGATAGCTTCGTTTTTTGTTCTTATTTTTTTGTTTACATCAAGACTATCTGGTACAATTAAAAAATGACCCGTTCGACTGCGCTCAGGGTCATAGTGAGTGAAATCGAACTATGAATATTGCCTTAGACATGACCCCTCTTAAAAATCCTAAATCAATAGCCCATAGAGTAAGAGGTACTGGTTTCTATATAGAAAATCTTAAAAGGTCTTTATTACAATACTATCCAAATAACAAGTACACTTTTTTTATACGAGGAGAAAAATTACCCAAAGATGTAGATTTAGTTCATTACCCTTATTTTGAACCGTTTTTTTTAACTCTTCCTATTTTTAGTAAATATAAAAGAATAGTTACAGTACATGACTTGACTCCTCTTATTTTTCCAAAAGAATTTCCAAAAGGTGTGAGGGGAAAAATTAAATGGGAACTTCAAAAGCAGGCTCTTAAGCACGTAGATGGAATTATTACCGATTCTGTTTGTTCGAAAAATGACATAATAAAGCATGCAGGGATTTCCGGAAATAAAATTTATGCGATACATCTTGCAGCAGGAGATGAGTTTAAGATGCTTAATAGTTCAAAGTTTCGTCCAAAGGACGATCAGCCTTTGGCTGAAAAATTTCAAAGTTTACGCAAGAAATATAATTTACCCGAGAAGTTCGTGTTGTATGTTGGTGATGTAACGTGGAATAAAAACTTGCCAAGACTTGTTGAGGCGATCAAAAGAATTGATTTAGCATTAGTGATGGTAGGTTCAGCGTTGATGCGAGAAGATTTCGATCGATTGAATCCTTGGAATAAGGATTTATTGAATGTCCAAAAAAGCGTAGAATTCGATAAAAGAATTATTCGCTTAGGTTTTATCCCTCAACAAGATTTGGTTTTGTTGTATAACGAGGCTACTGTATTTGCGATGCCAAGTCTTTATGAAGGATTTGGTCTGCCAATATTGGAGGCAATGAGCTGCGGATGTCCTGTAATTTCATCCAAAGAAGGATCATTAGGAGAGATAGCAGGAGATGCTGCTTATTTTGTAGATGCGTATAACATAGACGACATAGCCGGCGGGATTAAAAAGGTGTTTGAGGATAAATCAATGCAAAAGTCTCTATCGGATAAAGGTTTATTAAGGGCAAAAAAATTCACCTGGAAAAAAACAGCAGAAGAAACCATGAAGGTATATTCTGGTTTTGCAAAACCTTCGGGTTTCTAATAGAATTGATATATGGAACTTATTAATCTTGCGAATAAGGATAAGGTTAGGCTAATTAAGGATGTTTTGCTTTATCCTTTGAAGATAAACAAGGATAAAAGCGGAGTCTTGGTTGAAACATTAAGAACGGACTGGAAGGAAATTTATGGGAAGGGCCGCGAATTCATGATGCAATATTATTCGATTACCGCTCCGGGAATTGCGCGAGACGAGGATGTTTGGCATTATCATCCTACTGTTCAGGAAGACAGGTTTTTGGTAGTACAAGGAAGTATAATTGTTGCTATTGCAGACAATAAGGAAAACTCTCCAACTAAAGGAGTATTGAACCTTTTTTATATGCAGGCAGATAAAGATCCTTATATTTTACTTATTCCTAAAGAGACTTTACATGGATTTTTAGTTGTATCTGGTATATCAGGAATACTTTTAAATTTTCCAACAGCGCTTTATAATCCCAAAGAAGAGGGAAGGATTCCATTCAAAGAAGCGCAAATAATGTTGCCTGATGGGTCTTTATTCTCATGGGAAAATGTACGGAAAAATCTATGAGAAAAAAAATTCATCGGGTTATAAAGAGTCCTCTTATTTTTGGAAGTCTAATAATTTTTATTGGGTCATCTTCTTCAAACATATTTAATTTTTTGTTTAATCTTTTCATGAGCAGAAACCTTACGCTTTCGGACTATGGCATATTGGCAAGTCTTATTTCGGTGATTTCACTTTTTGGTTTTTCTGCAGCAGCAATTGCCCCAACGGTTGTTAGATTCTCGGGACCGTTTTTTGCTAAAGGAGATTTGTCTTCGGTGCGAGGACTATTCCTGAGCATGAGTAAAATTCTTTTTATTTTTGGGGCAGTAATTTTTGCCATTTTTGTCTTATATCGTGAGAACATTGGGCAATTCTTTAGAATTAGTGATGACTTATTTGTTATTCTTGTTGGACTTAATATTTTTTTGGGGTTTGTTGTCGTTATCAATCAGGCATTGATTCAGGCAAAAATGGATTTTACTTTCCTTTCAATCATAACTTCCTTGGGGACATTTTCCAAACTTATAACTGGAGCTTTTTTTGTCTTTGTCGGATTTGGAGTTAGTGGCGCTATGTGGGCATTTTTTGTTGCCGGTTTGTTTCCGTATTTACTTACCTTTTTTCGTTTGCCCTTTTTGCTTTCGAAAAAAATAAAAAAAACTGTTATTAGTTTTCCGAAAGTACTCAAATACGCAGCCCCTGCAACCTTAGCGCTTTTGGGACTTACATCGTTTATCTCAACAGATATTATATTGGTAAAGCACTTTTTTGACCCTGTGCAGGCAGGAATATACGCGACGCTTTCTTTAGTTGGGAGAGTTATATTCTTTTTTTCCGCTCCTATCGGAACAGTTATGTTTCCGCTTATTGTCCAAAAACATACTAAGGGCGAGAGTTATAATTCGGTATTTATTTTTTCTCTGTTATTAGTTTTTTCTGCTTCAGTAATTTTGACAACTTTTTATTTTCTATTCCCGGAGTTCGTATTGCATTTTTTTAGCAAAGAAGAAGAGGCAATCTCTGCTGCCCCATTTGTCGGGCTTTTTGGGATTTACATAACTGCGTACGCAATGCTTTCTATATGTACTAATTTTTACCTATCTATCAAGAAGACAACAGTATATATTCCTATACTTTTTGGAGCAGTACTTCAGGCAATATTAATTTGGATGTATCACGCAACATTTCTTCATGTAATCGTTATTTCACTTGGCATTACAAGTTTACTTCTAGTCTCACTTTTGTTATATTACTTAAAGCATTATGATCACGCAGCCTAAAGGAAGCCACCTGGTGTCTCTTGTAATTCCCGCCTTTAAGCAAGAAAAAACAATCTTAAAAGACTTAAATCGCATAGAAAAAGTTTTGAAGCAGCTTCGTTACGATTACGAAATCATTGTGGTTGTGGATGGTATGCTGGATAATACTTACAAAAACGCCAAAAAAACTCACTCGGATCATATTACAGTCCTTGGCTATGAGAAAAATAGAGGTAAAGGATATGCCATAAGATATGGTATGGTAAGAGCAAAGGGTACAATTATTGGTTTCATGGATTCGGGTATGGATATTAACCCCAATAGCTTATCTATGCTTCTTGAGCATTTTGAGTGGTATAACGCGGATATTATTATTGGGAGCAAGCGTCATCCGGCGTCAAAGGTCGATTACCCTTTTAACAGAAAAGTTTTGAGCCTAGTCTCGCAAATATTTATCCGGATCCTTTTTGGGCTGAATGTAAGTGATACTCAGACTGGGATAAAATTTTTCCAAAAAAAAGTAGTTCAGGATGTAGCTCCTAGGCTTTTAGTAAAGAAGTTTGCCTTTGATATAGAAATGCTTGCGGTTGCATATTCTCTTGGCTACAAAAGAATTTTTGAAGCACCGGTAGAACTTAATTTAAATTTAAAAGACAGTATTGTCTCACAAAATCTACTTAGCGCAGTTTTGAAGTCTCTTTGGGATTCATTGGCAATTTTTTATCGCTTAAAAATCCTTCATTACTACGGTGATAATAATAAAAAAAGGTGGAAGCATGACACTGACCTTAATTTTAAAATTAATTAACAATGAGAATATTAATATTAAATTGGAGAGATATTAAGCATCCCCTTGCTGGTGGAGCAGAGATTGCAACGCATGAGCATGCTAAAGAATGGGTAAGGAGAGGGCATGAAGTTACGCAATTTTCTTCGTCAATAAAAGGAGAGAGCGCGTTTGACACGATTGATGGCGTTAAAATAATTAGACGTGGAAATCATTACACAGTACATATTAGAGCTTTTTTTTACTACATAATGAATCTTCGCCAAAAAATTGATCTTGTTGTTGATGAATTTCATTTTATCCCATTTTTTACTCCGTTATATGTCAGCAAAAAAAAAATGGCAATTATTCATGAAACAGCAGAAGAGGTATGGTTTAAAAATCAAGGATTTCCTATAAATATTTTAGGATTTTTTATAGAACCTTTCTTTTTTAAGCTCTACGCTAGCGTTCCATTTATGACTGTTTCTGAATCAACAAAGAAAGATTTAATGCGGTTTGGCATCAAGAGTAAAAATATTCATATTGTTAATTGTGGAGCGACAATAATTGAATCAAAGAATAAGAAAGAAAAAAATCCTACCTTAATATATCTTGGAAGATTAGCAAAAGACAAAGCAACGGAAGATGCCCTGATGGCATTTTACTACACTCAGAAAACTTTTAAGGATACAGTATTGTGGATTGTTGGAAGAGAGGAAATGGAAGGATATTCAAATACATTACGGGAAATTACGAAAAAATTACACATAGAAAAAAAGGTTATTTTTTTTGATTATGTCTCAGAGAAAAAAAAGTTCGATCTTCTCAAAAAAGCCTGGATTTTGATACACCCATCTGTTAAAGAGGGATGGGGGTTAACAGTTGTGGAAGCAGCAAGTCAAGGTACGCCTACTGTAGCATACAATACATCAGGACTTCGCGACTCAATTGTCCATAATAAAACCGGTATTTTAGTTGATGATAGAAAACCAGAGAGCTTAGCAAATTCTATAGTAGAATTAATTGGAAATTCTTCATTATATAACAACTTAAGCAGCAATGCTTATAGATGGAGCAAAAGTTTTAAATGGGAAGATTCTGTGCAAAAAAGTGTCACGTTGATTGAAAGCATTACATGAAAATTATTTTTACTTTTCCAACGTTTTTATTTAATTTATTCTCTTTTTTTAGAAGGAAGGTATTTATACGCAATATAGCTGCTACAGATTTAGTGTTGGACGTTGGATCAGGGGATAAGCCATTTTGGAGAGCTGATGTTGTCGTAGATAAGTTTCTTACCGATAATCAACAAAGGTCAACTGGCCAAATAATTTACGATCAGAATAAAATTTTTGTAGAGGGAGATGTTGAGAAGTTGCCATTTAAAGATAAAATATTTGATTTTGTTTTTTGCTCTCATTTGTTGGAGCATGTAGAAAATCCAGAAAAAGCAATTACCGAACTAATTCGAGTTGCAAAGAAAGGATATATTGAAGTGCCGAGGGCAATTTCTGATTTTTTACAACCATTCCCTTCTCATCTATGGTATTGTGAATACTTAGATAATACCTTAATATTTTTTCAAAGAGAAATGCAGAAAAACTTCTTTCTTAGAAATACAGAAGCATTTGGTAGTATTATTTATAATAATCCGCTTTTTGCGTTTCTTCTTTCCCGTAAAGACGCAGCAGTTTTTATTAGTTTTTATTGGAGAGAAAAGATCAAGTATAAAATATTTAGAGCAAAAAGCCCATATAGATATACCTATAAGGAAAAAAATATCCACACAAAAGGTCTCACCGCGAAGTTTAGCTTTTTATTGTATAAAGTTTCTTATATAGTTATGACAACTGGATTTTACAAGAAGAAGAATATTGTTATGCAGAAGATATTAAAGAAGAATTATTCAAATGAAACTTATAAATAAACTTCTAATTAATAAAAAACAGTATATTCCCATTATTATCCCTATTGTTTTTTTTATTATAGCAATTAGAACAATTTCTGATTACGGGATGAATTGGGATTCGCCAGTTCATTTTGCTAGAGGCCAGGCATTCTTAAGATATTTTACTAGTGGTAAAACTGATTACAACGATTTACCTAAAAAATGTATTGGGAGAGATGGATTTACTTCGCGTGTTGATTATAAGACAAAGGAGGTTTGTGATAAGTACAGGAAAGTGAGAGTAAGCGAATATCAGCACGAATATCTGGATTATAATTTTTTCAAAAAAGATATATACGGCCATCCCCCATTAAGCGATATCTTTACTGCTGTAACTAACCAAATATTCTTCATAAAGTTGGGCTGGTTTGAAGACATAGACGCATATCACGTTTATAATATTTTAGCTACTTTAATTTTAGCTATTACAGTTGCGATTTGGGTAAATAGAACCTATGGGATTTTTGCTTCCATTATTGCAACACTAAGCTTGTATTTATTTCCACTTCTCTTAGGCGAGCAACATTTTAATGTAAAAGATCCTCCTATGGCAGCATTCTTCACTTTATCGATTTTTCTTTTTTGGCTTGCTGTTGTTAAGAAAAAACCTAAAATTATGTTGTTGTCCGCGATTACAGCAGGCGTCTCTTTTGCTACAAAATTTAATTACCTTTTTGCTCCATTCATTTTATTTCCATGGGTTGTTATTTATGTATGGAAAAGTTTTTATTCAGAGAGATTAAGATTTAGGATAGATAGGGTATTAAAAGTTTTACCAATAAATATTATTGGAGCAATTTTTTTATACCCGTTCATTATTTTTGCAGTATTCTATTTTAGTTGGCCGGTGTTGTGGCCAGATCCCGTTAACAATGTAAAATTAGTTTTTAAATTCTACCAAGATATTGGGGGAACTGGTTGTGGCTTTGAACGTTTTTCTCCGGGGTGGTTTTTAAACTGTACGAGTTTTTACGCGATAAATTATTTACTATATACTACCCCGTTGATTACTCTATTTTTTTTAGTTATTGGGGTAATTGTATCAATAACTCATTTTAAGAAGAATAATTATGTTACAGTTCTTTGGTTATTCTTTTTTTTCTTGACGATACTAAGGGTAACTCTTTCCGTATCAAGTATATATGGAGGAGTAAGGCAAATAATTGAATTTATTGGTCCAATGGCAATGATCTCAGCGGTTGGAGCTTATGCGATTCGAAATGCTATAGTGGGTAGAATAATAAAGATAAGCTCATTTAAAAGGATAGGAAGAAAGAAAATTGCCTTGCTTGTTTCTGGAATAATACTCCTGGGATATGTTCCAATATCCATTAAGATGGTCAGTCTACATCCCAATCAAAATATTTATTTTAATCCACTTATAGGAGGGTTAAAAGGAGCTGCGGAGAAAAAATTCCCAGATTATGGGAGCACATATGGAAATGTTTATTTACAAGGTGTGAAATGGCTAAATCATAATGCAGAAGAGAATGCAAAAATATCACTTGTTTCAGGCGTTGGACAAAATCTTTCTCGTTATCAAATGCGAGGAGATTTTTCTTATTTATCAAATGGACTTAGGAGCGGATATAACCAGGCTGGTGAATATCATATACTAATGATTTCAGTGGGGGACCCAACAAGAAATTTTTTTAGATACCAATTTGTTGAAAAATTCTTAGAACCAGTCTACGAAGTTAAGGTCGAAGGAGTGCCTATTTTAAAGATATGGAAAAATGCTCCAGAGTATATAAAGAAGGGGATAGATATACGCTCAGAGCAAAGAGAAGAAATATTGTTAGCAAGCAATGAAAAAGAAATCATAATACACCTGAAAGCTGTTAAAAAACTTAAAAGGTTAGAAATAAATTTCAATGGTGCCGAGTGTAAAAAGATGTTTATTGATTCTTCTATTTATACATCCCAAGATGAAAGTAATTTTGTACCTATGCAGGAGAGACTTAATGACCCTGCTAATGAAGAAATTAAAAGATATAAAACAGAGCAAGCCTTTCTTTTTACCGGAGAAAAAGCAAAATCAATACGATTATCTCCTTTACGAGTGAGCGAAACTTGCAACTTTTCAGATATGAATATATCTGTTTATTCTTTCGAAAAGCTATGAAAAAAGGAATTTTTTGCATATCAATCGATACGGAATTGCTTTGGGGTAGGCGCGCAGGCAATTATAAAACTTTTATTGAAAAAGTAAACAAAGAGAGAGATATTATTGAAAGGATGCTTGGGCTTTTTAAGAAATACAATATTGCAGCTACATGGGCAGTTGTTGGGCACCTTTTTCTTAAAGAATGTTTCCTTAAAAACGGTATTAAGCATCCAGAAATTGTGAGGTTTATATATCCAGAAATACATGATTGGTTTGATGCCGATCCTGTAAGTTCTATTGATAAGGATTCGCAATGGTATGGTGAAGATCTTGTAGAGATTCTTCAGAAATCTCCAAACCAGGAAATAGGGTCACATTCATTTTCACATATCTGTTTTGGGCATCCAGGATGTAGTGAGAAGTGCGCAGAATCAGAAATAAAAACATGTATAAATTTAGCCAAAAAGAAAAAAATAAAACTATCATCTTTTGTCTATCCATATAATTCAATTGGACATATTGGTATATTAAAAAAATATGATTTTATAACATACAGAGGAAAAGAGCCTTATTGGTTTCCATTAAATGGAGTTTTGGGAAAAATATTTATGGCGATTGATCTTTTCTTGCCAACATCGCCTCCGGTATCAAACCCTTATTATGTTGGTGGGCTTATTAACATTCCCGGTTCCTATTATTTTCTTTCAGAAAGGGGCATAAGAAGATTTATTCCCAAGAATTTACGGTTCCAAAAGGCAAAAAAAGGAATAGATAAGGCAATTAAAGACAAAAAGGTATTCCATCTTTGGACTCATCCAATCGATTTCGCAGATAATACAGATAAATTATTGGAAGAGTTCACGCTAATTATTCAGTATGCAGACAAAAAAAGAAGGGAGGAAAAACTTGCAATAAATACAATGCGACAGATCGCAAAAAACTATGGTAAAATTTAAAATACTTTGGAATGCGTTTGGAGATAAATTTGGCAGAACGATTATTCATCCTCAATTTATAAAAAAAACTCTTGAACACAACGCAATAATAGAAGCAAAAAAATACGCGAGAGGAAAACTTGTTGACCTTGGATGTGGAAGAATGGCATATAGAGGGGAATTTGAGAATCTTGTAGATAAATATATTGGAGTTGATAATCCAAAATTGTCAAAACTTTATAATGCGGATAGAAAACCTGATGTAATAGCAGATATTGAGAAGAGATTGCCATTTAAAGATAATTCGTTTGATATTTCGCTTAATTTTCAAGTTTTAGAATACATTACAAGTCCATTACCATTTTTATCCGAAATATATAGGATACTAAAACCTAGTGGCATTCTCATTTTAAGCGTTCCTTTTATGTATCCTCTCCATGATGTGCCCTATGATAAATACCGTTATACAGCGAATGCGCTGAAATACATTTTAGGTAAGACAGGATTCTCAGTTTTAAAAGTTTATTCTCAAGGCGGCTTTTTAGAATTTTGGCTGCAGTCATTAAATGTATTTTTTTTAAAAAGAATATTAGATATTATTTCTTCGAAAAGAAATATTTTTTCTTATGCATATCTTTTTTTTCTTGTTATTCTATGTCCTTTTATTGTTTTGATTTCTAATATATTTATAGCTATAATTAGACCGTTTGTTAAGTCTTTTAAGAGCTTCCAAAACGATTTTCCCCTAGAAATACTTATTGTTGCTAAAAAAAATGAATAGAAAAATAAAGGTGTTAGTGCTGACAAGCTCATTTCCAAGAAATAATCTGGACTGGTGGGCCCGATTCATCCTAAACATTTATAGGTTTTTATCAAAAAGTACGTTTGGCATTACTGTTCTTGCTCCTCATTCGCCCAAAGCGAAATTTAAGGAAACAATTGACAGCATTTTAGTTTTACGATTTCCCTACTTTTTACCATTTTCGCTTGAGAAACTAACGACAGGTAGCGGAATACTCCATAGCAGCAAAACAAATATGCTTGCTTTTTTCCAAGTTCCTATTCTTGTTGGTTGTGAAGTAATTTTCACTTTTTATCAACTTCTAATAAGAAGATACGATGTTATTCATGCACACTGGATTATTCCTCAGGGTCTAATTGCGCTTATAGGAAAATTTTTTTTTGGCAAAAAAGTTATCGTGACTGTGCATGGCACAGATGTATACGGGCTTAAAAGTTTGAGAATATTAAAACGGATCGTTTTTATGTTCTGCGATGTATGTACAGTTAATAGTCGGGCGACTATGAAATCTGTTCTAGATATATACGATAAAACAAATGTAAAAATAATCCCTATGGGTGTAGATCTTGCCGTTTTTTCTCCTCTTAAAAAAAGCAAAGCGTGGAGAAAGACTTTTGGTCAACAAAATTTCATATTACTCGCAGTCGGAAGGTTAATAGAATGTAAGGGATTCGAATACTTAATTAAATCAATTGCCAGACTCTATAAGAAATATCCGATAAAGTTAGTAATTGTGGGGTCTGGTTCCCTTGAATCGAAGCTTAGGCAAATTTCCGAAGACTTAAGTGTGGTTGAGAATGTAATATTTTTGGGTAATTTGCGTCATGAGAGTCTTGCCCATGCATATGCATCAAGCGATCTGTTTATCGCTCCTTCAATTACGGATCCTCACACAGGAGAAACTGAAGGGCAAAACGTGGCAGTATTAGAAGCACTAGCATCTGGTTTGCCTGTTGTGGCAAGTGACAGCGGAGGAATACCTGACGCAATAAAAGATCTTGAAACAGGTCTGCTTGTAAATGAAAAGGATATTGAAAGTTTATCAAAGGCAATAGAGCGTATGTTATCGGACAAGTCTTTAAGAAAAAGGGTCGTTAAAAATGGCTTAGAAATGGTAAGATCTAAATTTGATTGGAAAGTTATCTCTACTGCATTTGAAAATCTTTACCGTACATGAAAAATTATCAGTAGAACCAACTCGCATCAAAATATTCAGGAGGAAAAATTAGGGGTTATCAAGCATATTCCATCTTAAGGGAGTTTTTTTAGCATATTTTTCAAGAGTTTGTAAATTTCGCTTAGAGAAGTCAAGAACAGTCACAAATGTTTTTTGTTTATCTTTAGACACTCTTTCAATAAGAGAATTTAGGACTTCCTGATGTTTTAACGAAGCTGTTTTGAGCTTTTCAAAGAGTGAGTTATCAGGTTTTTTGGGCATTTTGGGAAATTCGTTATTAAGAAGCGTCATATTATGTTCGGCCTTTAGCGCTGTTTGTTCCGCAAGCGCAATATTCTCTTTGTCAATAAGCATTGCTGTTGCAAGTATACCTTTATCTGCTTGCAGAAGATAAAATTCCACTTTTTTCTTAGGGTCTGATATCAAGAAGTTGGTTATTTTGTCTCTTAGTTGTTTTAATTTGTAAAGAGGATTATCAGGGAGTATACCAGGGTAAGCAAGATTATATTGAATATGGGCTGTTTGTGAAGCTTCATTGCCATAAGCAATGCTGCCAAAAAGAGATGTTATCGCGAAAAGCATTAAAAGAAAAGCAAATAAGTTTCGTTTCATTAATCAATTATAACATTATAAACACTTAGGTTGTCAAGTTAAGTTATTTTGGTCCGCGAATTTCTATATCATCAAAATAAAAAGATCCTTCTGGTTTTGATCCGTTCACTTGCAAAGAAAAGACAACAGATTTTGTATTTGGTGGAGCTTTTCCGGTAATTTGCAATTTTCTAAAATTTGGTTTTCCATAAGTTCTTGGTGATAATGCCACGGTGTTTCCTGGTAATACTATTGGTTTATTCCAGTCATCGTAAAAATCAACGCGCAAAAATCCATCTTTTTCTAATTCGGTTAGTTCCTCGCTGTATTTGGCCCATGCAGAAAATGTGTATATATCATTTTCTTTTGCTTTTATTTTTTGAGACACTATTCTTGGCATAGTGTATGCTGGTCTACTAGTCCAAATATATGACATAGCACCGGCCTGATCATTTCCTTCGGTAGGTGAATAAATCATTTTAGCAATCTTTGGTTCTTTCGCATATTCTTGAAGATGCCAGAAGTCCATACCTTTCTGGTTATTAAAATTAAACTTTTTCAGTACATGATTAACATTGGAAATAGGTTTTGGTAACTTGTAATATAGAAGTGTTGGTTGATTACACATATTGGGTTTAGAAATTTTCTTCATTAGCACTGCTCTTGTTTGGTATTCATATAAAGACAACATAATGAAGCTATTTTTATATAAGTCGTCTGGTGGAGTAAAAAAATCGACGAGAAATGGATTGAGGTGTTTAACCTGTAAGGTTGTATAATTTATAAAGGCATAGCTTGCCTTATCTTTGCGAATTTCTTCAATCGAAAAGTTTTTATTAGGAAGCATTTGTATTAAATTAGAATATGAAGCTGGAAAAGGAAGGTGTGTTTGAAATGCTACTCTAGCACTAGGTGGTATATTTGATTCGATCCAGGTAGGGCTTTGTTCAAATACGCTTTTTTGTCCACACGCCCAACTGGAAGCAAAAGATTCAGTAACGGGATAGTAAAATGTTAACATTAATAATGTTGTATATATTATTTCTTTCTTGGGAGTATCCCTTTTTTTCAGAAAATCCCAGATAAAATACAAAGAAACCCCAATAAAGATTGATAAAAATGGAAGCATTGGATCTGCCTGTCGTTCATAAACTGCTGGAACATAAAAACTGCTATATATAAACACAAAAACAGGAATTATTGCTAAAAAAATAAGCAATTTTGAGTATTTAATCATAATTATAATTATTCCAAAAAGACACATAATTGTTGGAATTATCCCAAGTCCTCTAAAAAATAACAGAGAAATATAAAATGGGGTGAAGTGGGTAGGGATAAAGGTTTCAAGGCTGGGTAAGGGAGTTTTGCCGCCAGATGAGAAAAACGGCCCTAATGAAGAGAGCAATGTGGTAAACGGCGTATTATACCAAAGAAGATTGTAGGCCATATTTTCTTGAAAAATGCTTCTGTTGTCTTCGAAATTTAAAAACAAGAAAGGGACGCCGATAAAAAGTCCAATAACAATAGAAAATATTCCTATTCCTGAATACATTATCCAGTTCATATTTTTTTGTTTTTGAAGTAAAATAGCAAAGGGATATGCTAAAATCGCAAGAGGAAAATATTTAAGGGTTGTAGAAAATCCAATTGTGATACCAGATAAAAAATACCATTTTAGTTTTCCTTTCTGGAATAGGTTGACCATAAAAAGCATTGCTAACGAAATAAAAAATGTAATTGCTATATCTGGAACAATATAATGCGACTCTCGTACGTGTAGTGGGAATACTCCTATTGCAGCTGCAGCAATAAGAGCTGTGTGTTTGTTAAAAAGTTTTTTTGTAATTATGTAAACAAGAGGTACGCAAAATGTACCTAAAATTGCAATAAAAAATCTTTGTATCCAGAAAATAGTTAGATCTCGTTGAGTGGATACTCCAAGGTTTAAAATATATTGTTGAAAGGACTGAACAGAATGTTGGTTTCCAAAAGAAAAAAATAAATTCTGAATAATTTGTAATAAGTATTTAAATGGATAAACAATAAAGTATGGAATTGTTTCTAAATAATAAATAAATGATCCATACTTATAATCATGAGGATCAAAGTCTCCCTTTGTAATAATATTATAAAAAAGTTTTGCTGAATGCTTTTCTACATACGGTTCGTCTTCGTGATATTCATTTGGTAAAAGACCCAACAGCCGTACGGAAAGGGCGACAAGAATTACAAATGAAAGAAGTTTATTATTGCCAATAATACTTCTTGTCCATTGGGAGATTTTTTTAAGTAATAAGGATTTTTTTGTTTTTTTTATCACGATAACCTTTTTGTATATTATCATACGTTTGTTTAAAATTCTATTCGGTAAGTTAGATGTTTATTACCGTGATATAATGCGAAAGGTGTGATGATTAACAATAGTAATTTAACTTTTGACGCAGTTATTATTGGAGGGGGGTTCTACGGATGCATGCTGGCTTTACATCTTAGAAAATATTTCAATAAAGTTCTTCTTGTCGAAAAGGAAGAAGACATATTAACTAAAGCATCTTATAACAATCAAGCGCGTGTACATAATGGTTACCACTATCCCCGCAGTTTCATTACAGCTCTTCGTTCTCATGAAAATTATAAAAAATTCGCCAGAGAATTCAAGAAATCAATAGATGACAGTTTTCTTATGACATACGCGATTGCTAAGAATAATTCAAAAACAACAGCCCAACAATTTGTAAAATTTTGCAAACAGATCGATATTCCTATTGCTTCGGCAACTTCAAGAATTAAAAAGCTGTTTAACGATGTTCTTATAGAAGAGATATTTTTGGTTGAGGAAATGGTTTTTAACGCTGTAAATGTTAGAAAACAATTAAAAGAGAAATTGCGCGAGCTTAAAGTTAATGTAATGCTTGGTGAAGAATCAGTTGCTGTTCACAGAACAACAAAAGGCACATTGGCAATTCAATTTAAAAGCGGAAAAACTGTAACAGGTAAGACTGTTTATAATTGCGCGTATTCACAAATTAATACTATTCTTAAAAATTCAAAATTACCTCTTATTGAGTTTAAGCACGAGCTTACAGAAATGCCTCTTATAAAAATGCCTGATATGCTAAAAAAGTTTGGAGTAACAATAATGGATGGTCCATTTTTTTCTATTATGCCTTTTCCGGACAGAAAACTTCACACGATTCATCATGTCCGTTATACGCCGCATGAGTCATGGTTTGGGGTTGGGACTTTGCGAAAAAAACTAAAACCAAAATCAAAATTTCCTTTTATGATTAAAGACGCACAGCGTTATATGCCTATCTTAAAAGAAGTAAAGTATGTAGATTCATTGTATGAGACAAAAACAATTTTATTGCAAGATGAAGTTAGCGATAGAAGACCCATACTATACAAAAAAGACTATGGGTACAAAAATTTCCATATTGTCATGGGAGGCAAAATCGATAACATTTATGATATTTTAGATGAAGTAGACTAAGGGTTGTAGTAACCTAGGGCGGTTTTGATTGTTGTTGATAGAAAATCAAAATAGCTTTTTAGTCCGTGAATTTTTGTTGGCACAGTTCCTTTGGGATAACCCCTTGTTACCGGAATTTCTTTGGTTTTAAACCCAAGCCTGTTAGCTCTAATTGATAAATAAAGATAAAGTTCGTATTTAACAAAAATATTCCTAAATGGTTTTACATTTGGGCTAAGAAGATATTTCTTGCTATATGCTCTGAAACCATTTGTCGTATCTGTGTACCAATGTTTGGCGCCAAGACTTATGATTGGAGCATGAACAAAGCGTATCGCAAAAAAACGAATAAGCGGTGTATGTATGGCTTTTCCTCCTTTAATAAATCTGGATCCTTGCGTGTAATCGAATCCGTCGTCAAGAGATTTGATGAATTGCGGAATTGCTTTTACATCGTCTTTTCCATTACCGTCCACTGTAATTACGCCTTCATACCCTTGTTTTATCGCGTAGGATAATCCCATGCGAAGCTGGGTTCCTTGTTTGCCAAAACCTTTTAACATAAGAAGAGTTCGCGCGCTATTTTTCTTTAAGAATCCTTGGTTGGTTGATCCATCGGTACTTCCTCCATCAAAAATTACTATATCCGCAAGGTGAGAATATTTTTTCATTTCAATTATTTGTTTTTTAAATTTTTCTCCTTCGTTAATAACCGGAATACCTACGCAATACTTTGTTTTTTTGGGACCAAACTCGATAATATCAAAGTTTGGCAATTCCCAGTCTTTATTATTAATGCTTGTCATAATTATTTGTACAAAGACGTAACAAATTTAAGTGTTTTATCTATAGTATCGGCGCTGTTTTTTGCTCTTTTGTTCAGCATTTCTATAGAAACCCACTTATCGTAGTGTAAATTTTTAAGTATTTCTGCAATCTTTTTATGGTCAACAATACCTTTGCCAACATGAGCAAGGTAGGGTTGGCTGATATGGAAATGCATTAGATACGGAAATCCTTTTTTGATGCTGTCTTCGTAATTCTCCTCATTTAGCGCAAGCGCACCCGAGTCTAAATGGAGTCTAAAATTGGGGTGATTAACAGTCTTAATAAGATCAACTGCCTCTTTTGTGTTATTAATAAAATTTGTTCCGTAAGAAGGCGGATTTGGTTCGATACAAAAATATACATCCTGTTGTTTAGCGGAGTCTGCGATTTTTGAGAAAAATTCGCACGCAATTTCAAACACTTCAGAGTTTGAAAGATTCTTAATAGCTCGGTTTTTTGGAGAGCCAAAGACCATAGCCTTAATACCCAATCGTTGTGCTAAGTTGATCATTTTAACAATATATTGTAAGGTTTTTTCTCTAACTTCTTTCGTATCAAATAATGTGAACTCTGGGTGTGCAAAAAGAATTGACTGCATTGCGACAAAAGATATACCATTTTTCATCCAATACTCCTTATACTTTTTGATAGATTTATTTTCTACTTTAATTGGATTTTCCCATATCTTGGTAGGCGCTATTTCTATGCCTTTTATATGATGTTTTTTAAGAATAGAAAGAACAGTTTTATCTTCTGATTTTTCCCAAGCTATATTTGAAATGGCAATATTCATTGTCTTTGTTTTTCGGAAAGTATAAAGTTTTTTATTTCATCTAAGACTTGTTTTTTATGATAAATATATTGATCCTTTGATCCAAAAATTGCTCCGTATTTTGTGTGAAAATCATAGTGAAGGGGCGGATTTTTTGTAATCGTAGAAAAGTCAATACCTAAAGCATGAAAAGCTATTTCTTTCGCGGATATTGGCTCAACTGCAAAATTAATTACAGATACATTGTGCTCTCTGGTAATAGTAATGTCTTTCCAAATATTATCAAGATTGTAACTTTGGAATAAGCTATCTTTGTGAGTAAAATCAAGCGTGTTATTATGAATAAGGTCAAAAATAAAGTTTTTTTTAAGCCCTTTTCCAAATGTTTGAGGAAGCCGTATGAATGTAAAGTTTTTGAAATGTTTTTCAATAAACTTTTCAAGATAATATCTGTTTTTTCCATATACATTACCACTATTTGGATCAATAGGGGTATCTTCGTCAACTCCGACAGGCATTGGATAGACATCAGCTGTTGATATCAAAATGAAATGCGATGCTTTGACATCTTTTAGGCATCCTGTGAGTTTTTTAATCGCGTCTAAATCTTTTTGGGGTTCTAAATTAGCCTTCCACCTTAAACTTGATGTGCCGGCGCTTACAATGAGATCATAATTTTTCCCTCTTATAGATTCTATGTTTTTGGAATTGTATAAATCATTGAAGTTTGTTTGGGATAAAATATTTCCGCCAATAAACCCTGTGCTTCCAATAAGTGCTTTCATATATGTTCCTTTTAATTCTTATGCAATATTCCGGCGATTTTTTTTAGGTAAAATAATTGATCTGTCTATTTCATCCGCAATAAAGTAGAAGGGCTCGTTTCTTGCTTCATTAAGAACTCTAATGAGGTATTCCGAAATAAGTGTGAGTAAAGAAAAAAGCAAAAAAAACATTGATCCTAAAACAGTCGCCAGGCTTATCCATCCTTGGGGAGCAACGCGGGTGTCAAAAAATATAGCAAGTAACGTTATGAAAAATACATAGAGTAAGAAAAACAAGCTTGCTGCCATGCCAAGAAATGTTAGCATCCGAATGGGCCTAAAAGAATTCGAAATAATAATATCAGTCACGGCAAAAAAAAGTTCGAAGAAATTTTCTTTTTTCAGCTTGTAATAGAATTTTTTAATTGGTTTATAGACAAGCACAGACTTCTTATAACCTATTAGGTAATGGATGTAATTAAAATTTCTGCTTTTTCTTCTCGTTCTTATTATAGAATTAATAGCCTTTCTGCTAAGGGCAGTTAGGTAATTTGTGCGGTAAGAAAGAGCATGGGTAGATAATTTTTCAATCACTTTTAGGAAAATTTTACTTAAGAAGCTTCGTTTTATAATATCGTATTTGCTTTCTCCAATTACAATATCATAGTTTTCCAATAAGCGGCTTATGATTGTCGGTACAACTTCCGGTGGGTCAGTGTATATATTAAATAAGATAACATAATCACCTACGCAGTTATCAAGCCCGGCTGTTAGAGCTATCTCCGTATCGTATTCCTTAGAAAGTACGAGCATTCTGGTATGCGGAACGGTTTTGTGAAGTGAGTGTAACTTTTCTACTGTTTGGTCGGTTGAATTATTGTCAACTATTACTATTTCGTAGCTTGCGTGAAGCTTCTTTAATTCTTTGTTTATTTCTTTTATCCGTTCCTGAATAATGTCTTCGTCGTTTTGAGTAATCAGAATTACTGATATTATAGTGTCAAGAAGTTTCATTTAGTTAAGCTGTAATTTTTGCGTAAAGTCGAGTATAATTATACTCTAAAGACAAGTCAATGGAAAGATTTATGAAAAATTCGCTAGTAACGGTCGTTATAACCACGAAAAATGAGGAATTGGTAATTGAGGATTTGTTAAAAAGTATAAAAAAACAAAGTTACTCCCCAATTGAAACAATCATTGTTGATAATTCATCTATTGACAAAACTGTAGAAATTGCCAAAAAGTATACGAAGTACGTTTTTACAAAAGGACCGGAAAGATCGTCGCAAAGAAATTACGGCGCCAAAAAAGCAAAAGGTAAATATTTGTTGTTTCTTGATGCGGATATGGAGCTTTTGCCTGGAGTTATAGAAGAGTGTGTTAAAAAAGTTCAAAATTTAGGCGTTGGAGGAATCATAATTCCTGAAAAATCGGTAGGAATTGGTTTTTGGGCAAAAGTTAAGGCCTTTGAGCGAAGCTTTTATGTAGGATACGACATAACTGACGCAGCCAGATTTTTTGATAAATCGGTGTTCCTTAAGCTTTCTGGGTTTGATGAGAACATAACAGGTCCTGAGGATTGGGATTTATCCATGCGCGTACAAAAAAAGTATGGAATTGCGACAGCAGAGAGTCTCATTTACCACAATGAGGAACAGCTAAGTCTTTGGAAACTTATGAAAAAAAAATATTATTATGGGAAAAAAACGAGGGTATATCTATCTAAAAATAAAATTTCTTCTGTTTCTCCCCAAACTATTTTTTTCCTGAGGAAAGCATTTTATAAAAAAACAGACAAAATTATTGCCCATCCCTTTCTTTCTCTTGCAATGATTTATATGTTATCATTAGAACTTATTGCTGGAGCATTGGGTTATTATGGCCGTAAACTATAGAAAGAAACAAGAACAGTATAAGCATCAAATTTCCTATTTTGGAAAGGAATTTTCAAGAATTAAGCAATACAAACTTGATCCGTGGATGTTGACTTATATTGATCGGCTGAAAAAATACTTATTAGACAAAAATTTTAAAAATAAAACATTGATTGATATTGGAACTGGAAGTGGATATGTGGCTATTGAGATGGCAAAGCTTGGTATGAATGTGATTGCATGCGATTTAAGTAGAGAATCGCTTATAAATGCAGCAGAGTATAAAAAACAATTTAAGTTACGAAATTTAAAACTTATAGAATGCAAGGCAGAAAATATTTCCCTAAAAGACAACAGCGTAGATTATATTGTTTCAATAGCGGTACTGGAGCATATTCCAGATGATTATAAAGCAATAAATGAATGGAATCGTATTCTAAAACCTGGAGGAAAAATGATGATAGCAGCTCCAATAAGCTATAGATTTGTATTTCCATTTTTCATTCCGCTCTCGTTTATATACGATAGGCATATTGGCCATCTAAGAAGATATACTTTGCAGGATTTAAAAAGAAAGTTCAGGCTTAAAATTATAAAACATATGTATAGTGGTCACATCCTAAAATTTTTAGGTTTCTTAATATCGCGAATTATAAGAACGAATATATTAGACCAACTATTAGAAAAAATTGACAAAAAAGGAGAAAATAGGCGCTATGGAGCCACAAATATTATTGTTTTTTTTAAGAAGTAATTAAAATGTCTTAGCGGATAAGAGATTTTTATTGACAAATACTGAATTTTCCGAATATGGCAGATTAAATAAAGGATAAAATTGAGATAGGGAAATATTTCCTATATATACATAATTCATTAATATAAGAAAAGCGTATATATCTTCAAAATAACATTGGTTTTTATATTGTTCTCGAAAGGATGTTTCTATTTCAACTATTAAGATTTTTTTTAACGTTTTTTTACCTCCGGTAAGTATTAATTTTTCGCTTCCTTGTGTATCTATTTTTAAAAATATATTTTTTTCTAGTAATTTATTTTTGAAAAAATCATCAAGCGTAGTTGTCAAAACATTTATTTTTTTTGTTCTTCCTAGATGTTTTGCTTCTTTTTTATAACTAGAGGAGAGAGGCATAAATGAAGAAGCTGGAGAATAATCATTTATATAGAAAGTAGAATCCCCCTTTTTATTACTTAGCGCCATATTGACTGGCACCAGTTTTTCTGACCTTATATTTTCTTTTGCGTATTCCAATTCTTCTATTATCGGTTCAAAAGCATAAATTATAGCATTTGGTAATAAATAATGGAGAGCTTTTGATACATAACCTCGATTAGCGCCAACATCGATAACCGTTTTTATATTATATTGCTTAAATATTTTTAGCCATTCATATTGCAGATAGGCAGGGATATGCACGTGTTTTAGGAATAAAAAAAACAATGAAGGCCTAAAGAGTATATAAAAAACAAAAAATAGATAATTTTTCATAACCTACTGGTAGGCAGCAAGGGGTTTATATTTATCTATGAACTTTTTATTTTCTTTCATGATGTTTTGAGGAAGGGTTTTAAAAAACTTTGCTTCTATTGCTTGAAAATTAGTCTTTATTTCACCTTTGGTAATTTTCGCAGAAAATAATAGGGAAACACTGTGGCCAACAGCATTTTTACTTTTATACCAGTCTGTAAATCCGAGGAATTTATTGATATGAATTTCTACTCCCAATTCCTCTTTTGCTATACGGTGAGCTGCATCAAAGACGGATTCATCGTACAAAACACTCCCGCCTGGAAAATGCCATAGACCTTTTCCTGGAGGAATATCTCTTAATGTTAAAAGGATACCTTGTCTTTGTTCAACAACAATTTCTACACAAAGTCTTGGAACTTTACCGTAAATATTTAAAAACTCACTAAGCGGTAATTTTTTCATTTTAGTTTTTTATATCTTTCAACAATTCTTTTTATTCCTTCTTTATAATCTATTTTCGCGTTCCAACCCAAAGAGTTTATTTTTGAGGTATCAGCGACAAAGTCTGTGATACCTACTGCATTGTGAAATTCCGGTGGGTCGATTTCGGTAACTTGTGATTTTTTTCCTGTAATTTCGTGAAGATAATCAATCATATCTTTAAAAAGAACAGCTTTTCCAAATCCGATTAGATAGGTATCATTTGCAATATTTTTTTCTTCCAAAAATTTTAAAGCGCTAATTACATCATCCAGATAAATATAGTCTCTAAGGAAATTACCCCCTTTGTAAACCGATAAAAGTTTTCCTTTTACTGCCTGCATAATTATGAAATTGAGTCCGCCCTTTTTTTTATTATTGAAGTCTTCGTTCTCGTCATATACATTGGTTAACCGGCAGATAAGATAGGGAATTTTGTAAAGACGTGAATAAAGCTTTATTATACTTTCCGTACATAGTTTTGTTGCGGGGTATATGGCTAATGGTTCGGTTTTTGACTCCTCGTTTAGTGGATTATGTGTTCGATCATATTCATTGCCGTACACGAAGAAAGTAGAAAAATAAATTATTTTAGGTTTTTTTGGTAGGTTTTTACATAATTCAAGTAGTCTTATTGTTGATGAAATATTTGTTTCGACATCTATATAGGGATTTGTAAGTACGTTGTAATTATCTACAGTGCTTGCTGCATGATAAATAACATCGACTTCCTCTATATCGCTTCTTTCTAAATCTTTAAGATCTTTTATGATTAACTTTAAATCTTTCTTT
>MFNZ01000029.1:0-137 GCA_001782195.1 Candidatus Levybacteria bacterium RIFCSPHIGHO2_02_FULL_37_13 | reverse complement strand
GCCGGTAATTAAATATTTCATATTCTTATATTGTATCATCAAATCTGAATAAGTTACGAAACATTTTAGACATTTCGTAACTATGGATCATTACGCCAAGGCTTACCCAATCTTTAGTAGAATTAAAGGACTTGAGG
>MFNZ01000028.1 GCA_001782195.1 Candidatus Levybacteria bacterium RIFCSPHIGHO2_02_FULL_37_13 | reverse complement strand
ATATTTCCATCACTAATAGTATAACAACCAAGAGGTTTAAACTCACTTCTTGCCCACATACATCCAAAAACTATGCAAGTGTCGCATGACTTTATCAAATTACAACCTGGTCTTGTAATAGTAAAACTTTTCTTTTCGGTATATATATTGTCACCTGCTCTATTTTCTGCTTGACCAGTATATATATATGTTCCCGGAGCAAACGTACTCAAATCCCAACTGCAAATACCCGATTCGCAACGCAATGATTCACCTACATCATTCCCGGCATTCCCATCCCCGTCCTTATCTACATGTACCCATACAAGTCTTATCCCGACTTTTATATCATATCCTCTGGCAGTTACATTGATAGGATCAATATTTGTACATGCTCCACAGCTATGGGAGACCGAGACTGTAAAAGGAGAAAGCAGTGGAACATTAAAGAACTGGCTGACTATCGTCATCAAAGCAAATGCCAAAAAAGCAATTATAAGCCCGACAATCGAATATGTGATCTTTTCTCTCGCTCCTTGAATTTTTTGCTTATCGCCCCTTGAGAAAATGTAACGAAGAGCTCCAATGAGAAGATAAAATATAGCTAAAAGAATAACTATTATAAGAAAAAAGGTGATACCGGCTCGAATAACATCCTGTCCTGTTGAAAATAAACCGCCTGTTGGAACATTCGCCGGCGGCACAATTGTTCCGGTCATACCCGGAATTTTTAAAGCCAACAGGAAATCCATACTATTTTACTTTAAAGTAATTTAAATACCTTTGTCAAGCTGAGCTTGATTTAGAAATTTTTAAGGAAAATGTAAATGCTGTTCCTTTCCCGATTCCCGGAGAATTAACCCAAATTTTACCTCCATGCAATTCTATTATAGATTTACATATATAAAGGCCAAGCCCTGTTCCCTGAGCATTTTGAGCTCTTTGCGTACTATCTCCTACCATGCTAAACTTCTGGAAAAGCTTTGGCATATCTTCTTTTTTAATACCTATCCCTGTATCCGATATTGTTGTCTCAACCATTCCATCTTTTTGCGCTAAAGAAATGGTTATTTTACCTTTTTTTGGGGTAAATTTAAACGCATTGCCTATTAAATTTATTAATACCTCTTTTATTTTGTCCTGGTCAGCCAAAACCTGCGGCAAAGAAGGATTGGGGACCGCAGAAATTTCAATATCCAGCTCAGTTGCGCGGGGAGTTAATTCTGCTATAACATCGTCTACAACCTGATCCAGTTTCGTCTGAGTAAGATTAAGCGTAATTCTTCCTGACTCTATCCTTGAAACATTTAGCATATCGCTTACAAGAACTATTAAATGGTCTGTTGATTTATACGCCCTATTTAAGTATTCTGTCTGTTTTTCCGACACTTTACCTCCATCGCCTTGCAATACCATCCAAAGATAGGATTTAATAGCTGTCATCGGGGTTCTTAGCTCATGAGAAGCAAGGGAAATAAATTCGTCTTTAAGTTTATCCAAAGACTTTAATTTATCATTCGCATCCGAGAGACGCTCTCCCATCTTAGCAAGCTCAACATTCTTCTTGTAAACTTCTTCATTGCTTTTTTTAAGCTCAGATGTTGCATTATTAATTTCTTGTTCCAAGGTTATATTAAACCTTCTGATCTCTTCAAAACTCTGGGCGTTTTGAACAGCAATTGCCGCCTCCGGAGCCAGGATTTCAAGCACCTGCTTATCCAATGCCGTATAGGAATAATCGAAAGATGTTTTTCTTCCAAGAATCAAAAGGCCAATATTTTCTTTTTCCGTATGCAATCTAACAACTACTGCCGCGTGAAGTTTTCGCATTATATTCCTAAGCGATCCACTTACATACTCTTCAAAAACTAATGTGTTGGGTTGATTAAGAAGAGTCTTTATTTCTTCTTCATCAAATTCCGGAGCCGAAGTATAGCCCTCATGCGTTACTTCATATATTTTACCCTCCTCGGTTATAAGCACAAACGCCCCATTATGAATATGCATTTTGGTAAGCAGTTCACTCAAGAGTTGATGGGTTAAGTCTTCCAAACGGATGGTTGAAGCCATTATCAGAACGAGCCTGTACAGAAGTCCCTGTACTCCGTAAGGGCTTTTATAAGCCTGATTATTTGTTTTGCCAATAATGCGGGATATAATACCCGGCAATTGAGCCATAATTAATATTGACTTTATTTAAGAATAATCCACTTAATACTTAATGTCAATTGTTATTGAAGAAATTGCGGCATTTGGGTTTTGGGAATTGTTGAAATCAAATCTTTTACTGCGTCTTTACACACCTCAACCGACGCTTGGCCAAAAAGATGTTCGTACTGTTCAACAAGTTTTTCTACTATTTCCTTTTTATCGCCCACAAGCACAACTTCATGCTTTGGCCAATTTAGAGTAAGCCCGGGCACTTTACCTGCCTGCTCTAAAGCAACTGGCCCGATAATGCCTTCCTGTTCTCTAATAATTTTTTCGGCTATCTTCGCAAAGATATCCATAATAATTAAGGCTATTTATTTCTTATTTTTGCCAATACGGTGTTTAATTGCAAAAGTCCTAATACCATAAGAGAGTAAGCTACAAAGTACATATAGTCATTTATCCCACCCGCATACCATATTTCACGACTTGCTTGATACAGAAAAACCCAATCAGCAATGAATTCACCCAGTAGAGCAATAAGTATAAATAATACTTTATTTTTCATTATTCCTCCTAGCAAACCTCTGGTCAGCATGTACGTTAAAAGTGCAATCGAAATATATACTGCCTCTCCAATCGGAACCCCCAAATCAATTAAAATTTTAATAGGATCAGCCCAGTCAAATTCATAACCTTGTAGAAATATGGCATAACATAATAAAAGTATTCCTGCTGGAATTAACACTGCTTGTAATTTGCCCGTAACAGATCGCAGTGAAATGTGTACGCCTGATGCTCTAGCTAAATATATTACTGCAATAATGTAAAGAGGTACGGTAGCCCAAAAGAAGTAATCTCCCACTGATGGATAAGGAATCGGTTGATGCAGAAAATAAATATAGTAAGAATATAATACTTGTCCTATTTCTTGAGAAAGCAAACCCAAAGCGAAAAAGAGTATGCTTTTACCCATAACGCTTTGAAGTCCTCCCCATTTTTGTGAAATAATTACACCCCATATTCCTCCCCATAATGCTACTAATCCATATACAGCGGCCCATAACTGATTGTACTCACTTTCATGAGGAAGATTCATAAATTGTAAAATAATCCACCAAGCTGTAAGGAGGATAAAAAAAACTACAGCAGTTTTTGCGGACCATTGCTTTTTAATAGTTTCCAACACACTTTATGTTATACACACTTCTTGCAATAAGTCAAGGCGTACATTTATAATAACCTATACATGATCCCGACTTTTCCTAACTTTAAGAAATTAGAACTTAATGATAGAAATGCTATCGAAGACTTTACTAAACAGTTTCCACCATATAATGATTTCGAATTTATAGACTTGTGGATTTACAACCCACGAACTGACACTGCAATCTCTATTCTCGATAACAATCTCGTAGTAAATCGTCAAGATTATATTACAGACGAATCTTTCTATACTTTCCTGGGTACTAATAATGCTAAAAATACCATTACAAAATTATTATTAAAAAGTAAAGAAGAAAATCTTGCTCCACAGCTAAAACATATTCCTGAAATAAGTATTATATCATCACCCAATCTGCAAGACTTTTTTTCTATCACGGAAGATCAAGATAACTTTGACTACATTCTATCAGTTAACGAATTAGTAAGCTTGATGGGAAGTAAATACCATAACAAACGAAACCTTGTTAAACTATTTAAAAAACTATACTCTGATTATGTAATAAAACGTCTGGATTTAACTCAAGACGAAATAAAACAAGAAATAAAAAAATTATTTTACCTTTGGGAAAAACAAAAAGGAAGAAAACGAAGTGAAACAGAAATTGAATTAATAGCTGTTGAAAAATTATTTGATTTAGCGGGCTTACGCAACATATCAGGACTGGGGGTCTATCATAAAAATAAACTTATTGGATTTACAACGTATCATCTTCTTCCAGGCAATTATGCAGGAATGAGTTTACAAAAAGGGGATAATACATATCAAGGCATCTATCCTTTTCTTAACCACGAGACGGCAAAAATACTTAAGGAATTGGGGTGTGCATATCTTAACTATGAACAAGACCTTGGTATTTCAGGCTTAAAAAAAGCAAAAAAACTTTGGCGACCAGTATTCTATCTTAAAAAATATATAATAAAGGAAAGGGCTTAAGAAAAAATAAAGTATAATCCTATGAACATAAGAGAAATAGATGTTATTTTCTGAAAAAGGACTTTTTTATTTATAACCTCTCTCAATACTTTAGGAAACCAGAGAGAAAGTATAATTCCGAATATCAATACGAAAAAAGGCTGGAATCCCGATAAAACATTTACGATACTTGCCGAAATTAATGAGAGCGCAAAATATGTTGTATATCGGGCAAGTACGTAAATGATCTCATTTATTGACAAAAGTACATATATATTTTTCTTAAAGCCTTTTGCCTGCTTTAAAAATATTTGTTTGTTATCCTTGTATGTAAAAATTGCTAATGATCCTAAGATCATTCCAAACCCCTCATATGGTAGGGTATGCCAAAATGGAATTTCCTCAACACCAACTTTATATAACACAACCGAAATAGCATATAAAAAACTTGATAGCATTATAAGCCAAAATGCTGGACGAATTTTAAAAATTTTAAGGTCAAATTTTTCTAAAGCAATCATAAACGAACCAAAAATTATAATAAAACAGCCGATGTATTGTTTCAGGCTTAAGGTCTCTCCCAAAAATAAAAAACTTAAAATTAACACGAATATAGGAATGGATTGAAAAAAAGGAATAACACGAGATGTCTCATCGTATGTTAATGCTTTGTAATAGGGAAGAAGATATAAATTAGTAAGAAAACCTGAGGCAAGAACAATCATGGTTAACCTAAAATCAACTGGGTAAAAACCTGTAAAAAAAAGAATCACAAGTCCTATAACAAATCCAGCCATTCCACTATAGATGGTTATCACAACCGGTAGTATTTTGTATTTATCTAAGAAAATTTTATCGATGTAATTGCTGATTCCCGCAATTGCAGGAGAGAGGATTGAAAAAAATATACCCATATAATATACTTACTTAATCGTCACTCAAAAAATATGTTTTGGGTATTTCAAAGCCATTAAAAGTAGATGCATACACTGTAGTATATGCGCCTGCATTCAAAACATATATTTTGTCTCCTATCTTTACATCCTCTAAAACAACATTCTTAAAGGGAATATCAACACTATCGCAAGAAGGTCCGCCGATTGTAAATTTCTTTATCGCAGTATTTTTTATCGTTTTGATGTCATAAGTAAATCCATCTATCGTTTCCATAAAGCCATTAAATACGCCAGTATCTACATATAGCCAATTTTCACTTCCTCTTTTTGCTTTTCCAATAACCGACGTAACCATTATTGCACTATCTCCTACGATTGCCCGCCCTGGTTCTATAGCTACTCTAAGCGGGGAATCTGCTGATTTAAAATTATTGCTCAGCATTTTTTTTATTCCCTTACCAATATCTTCTAACGCTGGTATTGGTCTGTCATGTTGGATTGGCAAACCTCCTCCCAAACTTAAAAAATTAAAGTGAATGTTTTCTTTTTTTGCTAATGCCCATAAAGTTTCGCAGACAAATAAGGCATTAACCCAGTTATTTTTATTTCGACATTGAGAGCCAACGTGAAATGTTAATCCGATTGGCTGCAATTTTTTTCCCAGCGCATATTTCAATAAAGGAAGCGCTTCCGCTGGATTTACACCATATTTTTTTGTTAATGGCCAATCGCTTCCTTCATTATCAACCACTATTCGAAGAACAAGCTTACTTCCAGGAGCATATCTTGCAATTTTATCCACTTCATCAAATGAGTCATATGCCATAATAGTAATTTTATTTTCAAAAAGCCTTTTAAGAAACTCTGGGGATTTTATTGGATTTAAACAGGTAATTTTCTTTGAAGAGAGACTATTTTTATTTAATGAATTTAATTCTCTTTCGGAAGTAATATCAAATGATGCATTTTCTTTTACCAATGTTTCAACTATGCGTGGATGATCATTTGCCTTCATTGAATAGAATACTTCTACGCCAGATAAATTTTTCTTGATATTATTGTAATGTTTACTTACTTGTTTTAAATCAACAAGTAAAAATGGGGTTTTGAATTGATTACTTTTATTTATAATTTGTTTGTTGAGTTTCATACTTATCTATTGGTTAAAAACATCAAAGTAATTTAAAGAAAAGTCCTGAAAAAGCGACTAAAAGAAAACCAACAATAATTGAAACTACTGGATCATTCAGTAGGGGAGCATTATCAAAAAATGTCCAGACTCCTCTCCATACCAAAATTATCCCTACAATTCCAATGAGAGAAAAAATCAATTTATGGTGAAGTCTAAACCTTTTTATATTTTTAAAAGATTGACCCAGAGAAGACTTAGTTTTTTTCGTCATACCATTTATTTATAATATACATAACTTCAAAAAATGGCAAGAAGTTAATAATTTTTGCGGGTCGAGATTTTGGGCTTATTTTGCGTAGAATTTGAATGTGTTTACGTCGGCAGGCTGATGAATTAATAAAGCAAATCTTGAATCGAAGGTCGGGTGTACTGCAAAAATATGGAATCTTAATGTTTCCTCTTTTCCACGCCAGTTACCTGTAAAATGGTTAATTTCATAGTTGTAAAAATGTTCTTCTTTGGAAGGAGGAGTTTTAGCCCACAATTTCCGAAAATTAGAATCTTTACTTAATTTTAGCAAAAGATTTCTGAACCACTTTTCGCTAGTATTATTGGACTGTTCAAATTTAAAATGGCTAATAAAGTATTCTTCTGAAACGCTCATGCTCATTTCAGTATAACCAGCCTTTAGTTTAACATTGTTGAAGCTCTTGCGCAGAAAAAGTAGTTCTAGCCAATTTAGTTTATTTTTTTCTAAAAAACGGTATTCTTTATCAGATAGTTTAAAAAGGTCAATGCAAAGTTTATTAAAATAAAAAGTATTCCACGTAAAATCAACAAGCATCAGTGGATATTTAAAATCTTTCATTTTTTCTTTAACTTTCAGAATAACGCTGTTTACCTCTTCGCTTGTTGGGACAATGCGAGTCGCTAGAAATATCTGTCCCCTGTCATATGCATTAAGCTCTAGCGCATTCACGATCTTGTCTAAGGTCTCACGAGTTGGCTTTCCTACTCTTCCCTGTTCTATTTTTGACAGGCGGGTACTGTCCTTCCAGCCAATCCGAAGAGACACCTCTAATTGCGAAAGTCTTTTTTTTATTCTATGATCCTTTATTAATCCACCCAAGGTTGATGTAAGCATAATATGTATTATACAGCAAAACGCAATAAATGCATATTCTATATTGAATATTTGATGCATATTATTGCTATCAAATACTTGACAATATGCCTACTGTATGTTATAAAATTATTCATATGGATACTTCATTAAAAAAACTACCTCAAATACTGATTGACTTAGATAAAAAAGCACAAGAGCTTGATGAAATACTAAAAGATGTGCGACTTGAAATCCACAATGTACTTTGGGATTTGATGGAATTAAAAACAAGAAGTGATAACAAAAAAAATAAAAGTTTATTGTAGAACTAAGATTCTTGAAAAAATATACCCACGTTATTATCATAATACACATAACTTCAAAAAATGGCAAGGAGTATTGACTTTCTTGCTAAAACTATGATACCTTCAGCCTAATGGCCAAAAAGATTTTGCTTATTGAGGACAATCCGTACATAATAGAACTTTATACGGAAGTTTTGCAAAATGCCGGATTTGAAGTTGATAATGCCGAAGATGGAGTATCGGGAGTAGAAAAAGTCAAAAAAGGCGGATATGATTTAGTTCTTTTGGATATGGTGATGCCAAAAGCCGGAGGATTGGATGTTATAAAAGCAATTTCTCAAAACCCGCCAAAAGAAAAAAATGGCCCAATAATTCTTCTGACTAATCTAACTAAGGATGCTATGGTGCAACAAGCTCTAAATAAGGGTGCTAGCTCATATATTGTAAAAACCGATATAACTCCCGGCCAATTAATTGACAATGTTAAAAAATTCTTGAAGCCGTAGCTTGAAGCCGCGGCTGAAATCCTGAGCGAAGTCCCGCTTAGCGGGACGAAGTCGAAGGATGAAACCTTAATTTTAAAATGATGATATTAAGCTGTAAATCGGCGTGAGCACAGAAATAACCAAAAACGCTACTCCAATGCCTAATATTACCATAATCGCCGGCTCCATCGCAGTTGTTAGCGTTTTGACTGTTTCATCAACTTCTCCCTCAAAATACTCGGAAGCTTTTACAAGTATCTCATCTATTTTTCCTGTTTGCTCGCCGCTTTTGATAAGCTGAATAAGCACCGGAGGGAATAGAGCATAGTGAGACATGGCATCTCCCATTGATTCGCCTTTTTCCACTCTTTTTGACACATCTACGATTGCATTTTTGTAATGGATATTTCCGGTAACATCTGCCACTTGTTCGAGAGACTGAACCACCAAAGTGCCTGTCCCGACTAAAAGACCCAAAGTTCTTGAAAGTTTTGTAAGTATCAATTTTCTGATAAGCGTGCCAAAAATAGGAAGTTTTAAAATCAAGCTATCGAAAATAAGCCTTCCTGCTTCAGTCCTGCGCCAACGTCTGAAAAATAAACTAATTAATACTAAAAATATAACAGGAACAGGCCAAAATTTAACTGTAAAATTTGAAACGCCGATCACAATCTGCGTTGGCAAAGGCAACTGCGCATCCGGAAAACTTTTATAAAGTTCCGATAGGGTAGGCATAACGAATATCATCATAATTGCGGCAACAGCAACCATTCCCGCTACAACGATTGCGGGGTACAATAGAGCTCCTTTTACAGTGCTATTTAATCTTTGTTCTTTCTCAAGATCGTCCGCGAATCTGGAAAGGGCTTTATCTAAAAGACCTGAGGATTCTGATGCTTTAATCATCGATACGTAAATTGGCGAGAACACTTTCGGAAATTTAGAAATTGCGGAAGAAAATGATTCTCCTTCTTCAATATCGCTAATAATCCCATCTATTACCTCCGACATCAATCCTTTGTTTAACTGGTCCTTCAAGATATCAAGGGATTTAATAAGCGTAAGTCCTGCCGATAACATTGCGGATAACTGCCTTGTAAAAATCAAAATATCCCTGGAGCTGGCTCTATGTCCAATTATGGGAATCGATTCTAAGAACTTATTCTTTTCCTGTTTGGAGATGCGAACAGGGACAAATTCCTTACTCCTTAAATATCCTGCGGCTTGACTTGGGTCTTTTGCTTCGATAATTCCTTGGACAAACTTTCCATCTTTTCCTATTGCCTTATAATACAGCTTCATTTTTCATTTCGAAAGTCGAGAAAAATCACTCTGATGTATCGCGTAACCTTTTGCGGTTTCGGCATCAACAACGCCCTCTGTTACCAAAGAAGCTAAAGAATTCTCAAGGCTAATCATGCCAACATCCTGGGATGTTTGTATAACAGAATCCAGAAGATGCGTTTTGCCGTCTCTTATTATGCCCGCAACCGCATTTGTTCCAATAAGTAGTTCGCATGACGGCACTCTTCCTCCGTTTATTGCGGGCAAAAGACGCTGTGAAACGATTCCTTTAAGTGTAGCGGCAAGCTGAATCCTTACCTGAGCTTGCTGGTTGGCAGGAAAAACATCAATCATTCTATCAACAGTTTGGGAAGCAGAGTTTGTATGAAGAGTTGAGAAGACCAAATGGCCGGTTTCGGCAACGCTAATTGCGGTTGAAATTGTTTCCGGATCACGCATTTCTCCAACTAAAACAACATCGGGATCTTCACGAAGCGCGGCGCGAAGCGCGGTATCCCAAGAATGAGTATCTATATGCATCTCTCTTTGCGATACAATACTTTTACCGCTTGGATACATATACTCTATCGGGTCTTCAATGGTTAAAATATGAGCAGCCCTTTCAAGATTTATCTGATTAATTATCGATGCAAGCGTTGTAGATTTACCATGCCCGTTAGGCCCTGTAACCAAAACAAAACCCTGTTTTAGCTTTGCAAAATTATTAAGAACTTTTGGCAAATGCAGCTCTTCAATTGTTCGTATATTCGGGGGAAACAGTCTGAAAGCGCCGCTTAGGTACCGTCTTTGATAATATATATTAGCGCGGAAACGGCCCAAGTTTCCGTAAGTCCCGCCGCCGAACCCAAAAGAAAAATCCAGTTCTTTATTGGCCTGTAAAAAATCTTTCTGCTCTGCCGTTAAAAGCGAATAAATCATCGCTTCCATGTCTTCTTCCGTTATAGCGGGACGATTCGATAAGTACCTTAACGATCCGTCTACGCGAACACTGGGAGGAATACCTACCAAAAGATGCAGGTCTGATGCGTTATTTTTAATTGTTAAATGAAATAATTCCTGAATATCCATATTTTATGAAAATCCGAAATTCGAATATCGAAATCTTACAGCTTAGAAATTAGTTATTAGAAACTGGAAAATAGTAATGGAGATTGGAAAATTGAAATTTGCACAATCCATTCTCTAATCTCTATTTTCTATAACCATTTTCTATTTTCCATAAACTATTTTCAATTGTTTAAGATTTAGTGCTTCGAATTTTTACTCCTGAGCTACTCTGATTACTTCCTCAACAGTAGTTATTCCCTGTAAAACCTTCAAATATCCGTCCTGTTTCATCGTAATCATGCCCTCCTGTACTGCCTGTTTTTCTATTGTACCACTATCCGAGTTCTCTATGACAAGACCCAATATTTTCTCGGACATTTTCAATGTTTCATAAATACCAATCCTGCCCAAATATCCCGAAGCGCCACATTCTTCACATCCTTTTCCTCTGTACAGTTTAACCTCCGGATCCGCCGGAAAAAGTTTTCCCAACACTTCTTTCATCTCTTTAACTAATTGTGGAAGAGGTAAATAGCTTTCCTTACAATGAGAACAAATTTTTCTAACTATCCTTTGAGCCAAAACCGCATTCATTGTCGATGAAAGGAGAAATGCTTGAGCGCCTAAATCTACCAAGCGGGGAAGCGCCCCGGCAGCATTTGAAGTATGCAGGGTTGAAAAAACCAAATGCCCGGTAAGCGCTGCTTGAATAGCCAGATCCGTTGTCTCCTGATCGCGTATCTCTCCAACCAATATAATGTTTGGATCCTGACGAAGAAAAGATCGAAGACCTGTTGCAAAAGTAAGGCCAACAGCAGGATTTATAGCTACTTGATTAATTCCTTGCATTTCATACTCAACAGGATTTTCAAGAGTCATAATATTTACTCTTGTTGTGTTTAGCTTTGAAAGAACAGAATAAAGAGTTGTCGTTTTACCGCTTCCGGTTGGACCGCAAACAATTATAATGCCATGCGGTCGCAAGATGGCAGTCTCTAAGTTCCTAAGACTGCTTCCGCTTAAGCCAAGCTCTTCAAGCGTTGGAATCCCGCCTGATTTGCGAAGAAGCCTCATGACTATTTTTTCTCCATTGACTGTTGGCAACACGGAAATACGAAGGTCCACCTCTTTATCTGCCACTTTAAAGTTAAATCTACCATCCTGAGGAATACGATGCTCATCTATTTTCATCTCCGATAAGATTTTTATACGAGATACAACAGCGTCATGAACATTTCGAGGAAGACTTAACCTATCGTACAAAATACCATCTATTCTATACCTAACTCTAATTCTATCTCCTTGAGGCTCTATGTGAATATCTGAAGCTCTGCTGGCAACTGCGTAATCCAAAATAGTCGAAACAATTTTTGCAATTGGGGCTTCCGTAACAATTTGCGCTATACTGCTGCTATCATATGTATGGGTCCTACTCGCCTTAGACTCCTCCGATTCCTTTAAGGCCGCTCCGACCTCGCCAACCAACCCCTGCCGGTACTCAACATCAATAGCTTTTTCTACGTCTTTTTTTTCCGCAGCAAAGATTTTTATATTAAGGCCTGTTTTTTGACGGACAAATGAAACAGCATCCAAGTCAATAGGATTACTCATCGCAACAGACAATATTCTTGTCTTGTCATCGTAGGAAAAAGGAATAAGAGAGAACCTCTCTGCTACAGACGCAGGTATAAAACCAAGCGCCTGAGGAGAAAAAGATGCCGATTCCAAAGCTATAAATGGAACACCCAAAAGAGCAGCTTTTGCCTCTGCAATATTTTTTTCGCTTACTATGTTTTTTGACACCAAAACAATTTCTTCGGACAATCCTTTTGTTGCGCTATTTACTTTTACATCTCTATACTGATCTTCAGTTAACAAATGCTTTGACAGCAAAATATCCAACAAAGTTTTGTTTTCAGATGGTGATTTAAAAGGATCGGGCATTATTTTAATAATATGAAAAATTACGTTATAATGTCAAGGAGGCAAGCTCAGCTTGCCGACGAAGACCCGCCTGAAATCGAAGCATGAGCCGTGTACGAATCCCGCTCAGCGGGACGAATAGTACTGAAAAGGCGAATGCTGAGATCAGGAGGGTCAAGCAGCAAATATGCATTCATTTCTAATCGTTTCCAAAAACCCAAAAACAGCAATTGATTACGCGATAAAACTATGCACTGATAACGGTATTGACCAAATAGATCTCGATATCAATTCTTTTGAAAAAACAGCAGGAGTAGAGGATGTAAAAAATCTTAAGAAAAAAATAATCTTAAAGCCAATTAAAAGTAAAACAAAAGCTGTAATTTTAGATGGAACTAACGGAATTACGATTCAAGCTCAAAATGCGCTCTTAAAGCTATTGGAAGAACCGCCCCAACATACACTTATATATTTGGCTGTCCCAAACAAAGAACTTATGCTTCCAACAATTCTTTCAAGATGTGAAATAATTAATTTAAAAGATAACCCTACTGAACTTTCGAGAGAGGAAACCGCTCAATATTTTAATATCTTAATATCTTTACTTTCAATTGGAGTAGGGGATAGGCTAAAACTCGCTCAGGATATCACAAAAAACAAAGAAGATGTAGTTCCCTGGCTTGAAAAAATGATCATTGTTGCAAGACAAACTCTTCTTACGAATTACAAAAACGAACCAACTGCCAGCGACCAAAGACCAAAGACCAAAGACTATGTTAATATCTTAATCTCTTTCCAGAAAACCCACATAATTCTAAAAACCACTAATGTTAACCCGCGTCTCGCCCTCGAAAACCTCTTTTTAAATATCTATTAATTCATTGATCTGCATATGGGGGAAGTCCAGCATTATCTTCAAGGCGCTCCACTCTTTTCTCCAAAACTATAATGCTTTCTTTATCTGCCTTATGTTTGTCAACAGCTGCTATAATTTCCATCTGAGATTCCTCCATCCTATCGAGGATTTTTGATTCAAGGCTTTTCAAGTCTTTTTTTGTTGCCATGGCCTTCAAGTCTTGTTTGGTTGCCATTCCCTTAATGTCATCTTTGGTAGCCATGGTCTTTAAATCTTGCTTGGTTGCCATGTTTTTAATGTCATCTTTGGTAGCCATGTTTCCTTTGATTGCGCTTATAACTTTTTCAATAGAGGCAAGTTTCTTACTTATATCGTTCATACCTCTTATTTAACAACATTAACTGATTTAAATCAATATAACAAAATGCGTCAATGTTAGAGGATGACTAATAACTATCTATACCGATCCTATATCGGTTTCTTATTGACGATCCGGTTAACAGGATGTAATCCTTAGATTCGAGCCCAAACAACACCCGATGTTCAAAGCTAACCGGATACGAACAAAAGATGATACTTTACTGATTTTATAGAATATTTTACTCATAACTGGTAAAATACGAGTGGTTGTTTTTACCCATGATTAAACAAATTAAAAGCCTACTCTATTTCCCGATTGCGTACTATTTTAGGTTCTTTGCGAAGATTCAGCTCTCCATTTGGAAGCCTACTATTATATTAGTAACAGGTTCAAGCGGGAAAACAACTCTTTTGCATCTTATTGAATCTCAGCTTCAAGATAAAGCGCGATACTCGCATCTGGCAAACAGCAGTTTTGGAATACCATTTGATATTTTGGGATTAAAACGCAAGAGCCTAACGCCTGACGAATGGCTGTATCTTTTTTTATTTGCTCCTTTCAAAGCTTTTAAGAGACCCTACAAAGAAAAATTATATGTAGTTGAAGCTGATTGCGACCGTCCATTCGAAGGTAAATTTTTAGCAAGCTTACTACAACCTAATATTACTCTTTGGACAAATGTCAGTAGGACCCACACTGTAAATTTTGACTATCTTGTTAAAAATCAAGACTTTAAAACAGTCGAGCAGGCTATAGCGCATGAGTTTGGATATTTTTTAGAAAATACATCAGATTTGGCAATCCTAAACGCTGATGATGATTTAATTAAAAAAGAATCCCAAAGATCAAAAGCAAAAATTAAATATATTAGTCAAAAAGATTTATCCGATTATAAAATACTAAAAGACCATACAGAATTTAAGATTAATATCAACGACTATTCTATTAATCTACTTCTTCCAAAAGAAACTTCTTATTCAATCCAAATGACACTTGCTTTACTTGATTTTCTTAAAATTAGACCTGATTTCTCATTCTCGAAATTTACCTTGCCGCCTGGAAGATGCGGTCTATTTAAAGGAATTAAAAACACTATTATTATAGATAGCTCGTATAACGCGACCCCGGATGGAGTAAAGTCTATTCTTGGAATGTTTGATCAATATCCAAGCGATAAAAAATGGCTGGTTTTGGGAGATATGATTGAGCTTGGAAACGAAGAAAAAGAAGAACATGAAAGACTTGGAGAATTTGTATCCTCAATGAGATTAGAAAAGGTCATTTTGATTGGGCCAAGACTACTAAAATACGCTTATCCAAGGCTAACCCATGGTCATCCTGAACTTGTTTCAGGATCCCGTTCCTCAAGAATTGAGATGCCGAAACAAGTTCGGCATGACACGGTGCAAATAATAAAGTTTCTGATGCCAAAAGATGCTTTGGATTATTTGATGAACAATCTGAAGGGTGGGGAAGTGGTACTATTTAAAGGCGCTAGATTTCTTGAAGGAATTATCGAACATTTATTGGCTGATAAAAATGATATTAAAAAACTCTGCAGACGCGAAAAAGTTTGGGAAAAAAGGAGAAAACAATGGGGACTATAAACAATAAAATATTTATTCTACACGGCTGGACATACTCAACTGAAAAATGGAACCCCCTTATTGATTTAATCAAAAAAAATGGGTTTGAGGTTGAGATGCTTAATGTTCCAGGCCTGACTGAAAAAATAGACAAACCATGGAACATAAATGATTACGTAGAATGGTTGAAACAGAAAATAGACAATCAAAAAGTTAACAATTTAACCACGTCAAACGTGGCTGATGCAATAAAACAATTTAACAATAAAGTCATCTTAATCGGTCATTCCAACGGCGGGCGAATCGCTCTTAATTTTGCAATAAAACATCCGGAAAAATTAGAAAAATTAATCTTAATTGATAGCGCGGGAATTTATCGCAATAATTTGGTAATCCGTTTTAAACGAATGTTGTTCAAAAGTATTTCAAAAGTTGGCAAAAAATTTAGTTCGTCACAGAAACTTAAAAACATATTATATAAAATAGTAGGGGAGAGCGATTATAAAAATGCAAATCCAATTATGAAACAAACCATGTTAAATCTCATTAATTCAGATAAGTCATTAAGCTTGAATAAAGTTACAGTCCCAACTTTAATCATTTGGGGAGAGAATGATCAAACAACTCCTCTTTCCGATGGAAAACTTATGAACAAGTTGATCAAAAACTCAAAACTAAATATTGTTGACAACGCCAAACACTCACCCATGTTTACCCATACAAGTGATGTAGCTGAAATCATAATTAAAAATTTAAATATTGAAAATTCAATGAAAATTGGAAATTGAAAATTTAAAATTAATTCTATGAACATCTTTAACTCATTAGGTTCGAATTACAATTTAAAATTTGCTCTAAAGGCTTTATTTGCTCAAAACAAAAAATTGTACAAAGAAGAACTTATAGATTTTTTGGAGAAAAAATATCAGGGAAAAGCAATTCTTGCATATAAAGGAAGAGAGGCAATAGGGCTAGCAATTGAGATTTTAAAACTTCCAAAAGATAGTTTTGTCGCTATAAACGGATTTACTTGTTACGCTGTTTACAAGGCGATTAATAATGAAGGTTATGAAACTGAACTACTTGATCTTCCAAGATCTTCAGACCTAAACTTTTCCGCAGAAACACTGGAACAGTCTTTAAAACGAAACCCGAAAATAAAAGTTGTGATTATTCAAAACACTTTGGGCTACCCTTGCGACATAGAAAAAATCGCAAAAATCTGCAAAGAAAATAATCTTATTTTGATCGAAGATCTCGCGCATAGTGTCCGGACTGTTTATGAAAACGGCAAAGAAGCTGGAACTATTGGAGATTTTGTTGTCTTATCATTTAGTCAGGATAAAATTATCGACGCTATCTCCGGCGGCGCTTTAATAATAAGAAAGAATAAATATCAAAATCATTTAGCTTCTCAAGGTAAGACCTTACAAGGCAGGCAGCAAACGATCGATCGACTTTATCCTCTTTTTACATTTAAAATCCGAAAATCTTATCCTTTCGGGATTGGTAAATTTATTCATCTTCTACTTAAATCCTTTAATCTTTTGTCAAAACCAATGAATGAAAGTTTTTATACTAAATACGATCTGCCAAATTGGTATTGCAGTTTGGTTCTGCACGCCTTTGACAATCTTGAAGAAAACCTGAATCACAGAAAGAAAATTGTAGGTATATATAACAATATGCTTGAGCCAAAAATATCTTATCCCTCAACTCTTCGGTATTGTATTTTTGTGGAAAATAGAAAATCTCTTATTAAGTCTCTCAAAGACAAGGGCGTGTATGTTTCGGATGTCTGGTACGATAGCGTTGATGATAATATTAAAAACGCAAAAGTTGCAGCAAATACAATTCTTAACTTACCAACTCACAAAAATGTCTCAGAAGATGACGCGATAAAAATTGCAGAACAAATTAATATATGGCTGAAATCACAATGAAACCAAGTGCAGAATTATACTTGGTAAAAAATATTGACAGTAAAAATGAACGGGAAGAGTTTTTAGCCAAACACGAAGAGGCAAATTTTTTGCAATCGTGGTACTGGGGAGAGTTTCATAAAAAATTAAAAAATGAAATTCAAAGAACAGGATTTTATGAAAATAACAAGCTTGTCGGAGTAATGCTTTCGATTGTTGAAAATGCGAAACGCGGACGGTATTTAACAGTTCCCGGCGGACCGATTATCGATTGGCAAAACCAAAATCTCGTAAATGCTTTTGTTAAAGAAATTAAAAAAATCGCTAAAGAAAAAAATTGCGTTTTCGTAAGAGTAAGACCGCAACTTGTTTCTGATGATTTTTCAAAGAATTTATTTAAAAAACTTGGATTTATCAACGCGCCAATGCATCTTCACGCTGAGCTAACTTCTCAACTTGATATAACTAAAACCGAAGAAGAGCTCCTTTCTCAAATGCGAAAAACAACGCGTTACGAAATCAAAAAGGCAATCAAACAAGGCATTAAAATAACAGCATCAACTGATATTTCTTTGATAAAAGATTTCTATGATTTACAAATCCAAACAGCAAAAAGACAAAATTTTGTACCATTTTCCTACAATTTTTTGCATGAACAGTTCAAAGTTTTTGCCGAAAGCGGACATGCGCTTTTGTATAATGCAGAGTTTAATAATAAATTCTTAGCTCAGGCTTTTGTTATTTTTTATGGCAAAGAAGCAGTATATCATTATGGCGCAAGTACCGATGAAGGGAGAAATTATGGAGGAGCATATCTTATCCAATGGGAGGCAATCTTGGAAGCCAAAAAACGGGGGATGACACGTTACAACTTTTGGGGAGTTTCGCCAATTGACAAACCTACTCATAGATTTTCAGGATTATCACTTTTTAAGCGCGGATTTGGCGGACAGGATGTAGAATACCTCCACGCCCAAGATTTAATAATCAATAAACCAAAATACCTAATAAACTACGCAATTGAAACTATCAGAAAAACCATAAGAAGAGTATAGTCTAATTTAAACCTCACTGATTTCAGATAAACAAATCTACTATTTTCTGCTCCTTGATTTTACCATCGATACTATCTAGTATTAATGGTATGGCTAAATTCTCAAGGATTCCAAAGCTAACTAAAAAAGAGAGACAAGAACTGTTAATTGCCTTATGTGAAGCTTTAACTTCGATACATAAAAAGGAAGAGGCTGCTCAATTTTTAGCTGATCTTCTTTCTCCCCAGGAACTTGAAATGCTGGCAAAAAGACTTGAAATTGCAAGGCTACTAATAAAAGGAAACACATACGATGCCATAAGGAAAATATTGAAAGTAAGTCACAATACAATTGCCAGAGTCAATGCTTGGCTATCTTTATCTGGAAGCGGTTTTAGATTGGTTATAGAAAGAACAAAAAGAAAAGAGAAGAACTACGGACAAAATATAGAAGAGAAATACGATCCCTACTCTTGGTATAACATAAAAAGACGTTATTCAATGTATTTTTTACCCGAACTGCTCATAGAAGAGATTATAAAACGAAGTAACGAAAGAGAACGTAAGAAATTGGAATCAATACTATCTAGTATTGAGGGTAAACCAGAAGTCTTCAAAAATGTTGATGCTAGATTTAGAGATCAATTTAAAAGAATTAAAAAACTGATACCGACAAATATATAAAAATTTAGATAGGAATATTTTGGCGTGAAATGGTGAGAAAATTTACCCAAGGTGGCGTATCTATTCCACCTCTAAGGTGAAAGCTTTGCATTACTTAGACATGGTTGGATTATGCCATCGTTTTTTGTCTTCAATGAATATAAAAAAACATGGAGCCTAAAACTATTTTTGGGCTGGTAATTTTGGGTTTTTTCTGATAATATAGTCTTTATGGCGTCATCCAAACAATCCGAAATTAAGGCTAAACAATCCTCAGCCCCGATTAAATCGGGGTCAGATTACTCTGCAAAACATATTCAGGTTCTGGAAGGATTAGAACCTGTACGAAAGCGCCCCGGAATGTATATTGGGTCAACAGACATAATCGGACTCCATGAATCTCTAAGGGAAATTATAGACAACGCAGTTGACGAATCTTTGGCAGGGTTTGCCAAAAATGTCCGGATTACTTTAAATAATGACGGAAGCGCAACAGTTGTTGACGATGGTAGAGGAATTCCGGTTGATATCATGCCTGCTTACAAAAAGAGCGCTCTTGAAATTGTCATGACCAAGCTTCATGCCGGAGGAAAGTTTGGCGGATCAGCTTACAAAATTTCAGGTGGTCTTCATGGAGTCGGAGCATCAGTTGTAAATGCCTTATCTTCCAATATGTGGATTGAGGTAAAAAGAAACGGAAAAGTTTTCAGACAAGAATACGAACGAGGAGTACCTACAACCACTGTTAAAGAAGTTAAATCTTCCAATCTAAAATCAGAATCGGGAACCTTTGTAACTTTTTTTCCGGACAAAAAAATCTTTTCAACTGTTGAATTTGACTTTGATATTATCAAAAAAGCGATCAGGGAACGGGCGTATCTTGTCCCAAAACTTTATTTTCACTTATACGACAAAAGAGAAGGAAAAGAAAAAGAAGCAAATTATTATTTCGAAGGCGGAATTACATCGCTTGTTACCAAACTAAACGAAAATAAAGGCCCGATCCATGATGTAATTTTTATTATTAAGCAAGAAGGAGATGTTGAGGTAGAAGTTGCATTGCAATATAACAATGGTTATACCGAAAATGTCGAAAGTTATGTCAACGTAATTAATACTGTCAATGGCGGCACACACCTTACAGGTTTTAGAATGGCTCTAACTCGCGCGATTAATGATTATGGCAAAAAAGTCGGAAGTTTTAAAGAAGGAGACGACTCGGTAACAGGTGATGACACCAAAGAGGGATTAACAGCTGTAGTTTATATCAAAATGCCCCAGGATAGAATTCAATTTGAAGGCCAGACAAAAGGCAAATTAGGAAACGCGGAAATTCAGCCGCTTACACAACAAATAGTAAAAGAGGGGTTAAGCACATACTTTGAAGAAAATCCTTCCGAGGCAAGAAAAATATTGGAGAAAGTTTATTTGGCGTCAAAAGCCAGACTGGCTGCAAAAGCTGCAAGAGAGGCAATCTTACGAAAAGGCGCGCTTGAAGGATCCTCACTTCCCGGAAAATTAGCAGATTGCCAGGAAAAAGATCCTAGCGTTTCCGAATTATATATAGTTGAGGGAGACTCAGCCGGTGGTTCTGCCAAGCAGGGAAGAGACAGAAAATTCCAGGCAATCTTACCAATTGGCGGAAAAATATTAAATACTGAAAGAGCAAGGCTTGATAAGATAATTGAACATGAAGAATTAAAAAATCTGATTATTGCACTAGGCGCCGGAATAGGGGAGACGACAAAGTTTGAAAAACTCCGCTATCACAGGATTATTATTATGACCGATGCCGATGTTGACGGAGAGCATATAGAAACGTTAATATTAACTTTTTTCTTCCGGCACTTACCTGAAATTATAAAACAAGGGTATCTGTATATCGCCCAACCGCCGCTTTACAAATTACAAACTGGCAAAGACATACAATATGCTTATTCCGATGATGAAAAAGAAAGCGTAATGAAATCAATGGCCGGCACGAAAACAAAAGGCCTTATAAATATTCAAAGATACAAAGGTTTGGGAGAAATGAATCCGGAACAGCTTTGGGAAACAACAATGAATCCTGCAAACAGAATTTTAAAGCAGGTAAGTATTGAAGACGCAGAAAATACAGACGCGGTATTCACCATGCTTATGGGCGACGAAGTCCCGCCCCGCAAACACTTCATCCAAAGCAACGCGAAGCACGCACAACTGGATGTTTAACACCATGTCATGCTGAATTTATTTCAGCATCTCGAGCGAAGCGAGACCCCGAAACAAGTTCGGGATGACACGAAACACCAAAATCTAAGGCTTGACAATCGGCCAATCCAGCAGTAGCATAAGGCCATGACAGCGCGTCATGAAGAGCTTGAGAATACCGAGCTGCCTGCAACAAAGGTTGCTTTAAAAGGCAATAAATTAGGGTATCAAATAAAAGGCCGAGGACAATATTTTCCTTTATCTACTATATTTGGTGAGGAAACAGGAGGCGAACGAGAAAGAGCTACAGACGTTTATTTTAGAACAGAATTTAATATCTACCATTTGTATCCTGAAGACGGTAAAGCTCGATTAATAAATGCCAATGCGAGCACAGCTATAAGAGACATAAATCAAACTGATCTATCACCCGAAATTCTTGAAAAACAAATCTTAACTGTAGGAGAATCTTTTGCTTATAATGCGCATGATCGGGAAATAACTACAACGATGATTTTAGAAATTGTCGCTACCACAAACACAACTTATAACCCTGATAAGCTTAGGGAAATAACATATGGCAGATCAAGCGCTATCGTAGATGACTTTGAAGGCAGACTGCCTACAACAAAGCCAACCCCTTTCCCCAAAGCGTCTTAATATTTAAACTTTGCACTCTGTCGTTTATTTTAGTATAATATTTCTATAGTTATGGACTTATCTTTTGTTATAAACAACGCTTTGACAATAAGCGTTGTTGCCGGGCTTCTTTCTGTTATCTACAGTGTTTTCCTAACCCAAAACGTTTTATCATCCCCAAAGGGTGACAAGAAAATGAACGACATTGCCGATGCCATCAAAGAAGGCGCGACTGCTTATATGAAACGGCAGTATAAAGTTGTCGCGATAATCGGAGCTGTGATTTTTGTTTTGCTTTATCTTACCTTTGGCACGCTTTCTGCGATTGGCTTTGCAATTGGAGCCATTTTTTCGGCGATTGCCGGAATTGTCGGGATGAGCATAGCAGTCAGGAGCAATGTCAGAACAGCCGAGGCTGCCAAAAGCGGTCTATCTTCGGCTTTTTCTTTGGCTTTCAAAGGCGGAGCAATAACAGGATTAATGGTAGCAGGCCTAGCGCTTCTCTCTGTTAGCGGCTTTTATTATTTAATTACAACTAAATATTTTGAGCCATATAGCCTACAGCCCCTAATCGCTCTTGGATTTGGAGGATCTTTAATTTCTGTATTCGCAAGATTAGGCGGCGGCATTTTTACAAAAGCTGCAGATGTTGGAACAGACATGGTTGGAAAAATAGAAAAAGGGATACCGGAGGACGACCCAAGAAATCCCGGAGTTATTGCGGATTTGGTAGGGGATAATGTAGGGGATGATGCCGGAATGGCAGCTGATTTGTTTGAAACGTATGTGATAACCATTGTTGCCGCGATGATTTTGGGAGATCTTACTTTTAACGGAAACCAGACAGTATTAAATTATCCGTTACTAATTGGCGCGATCTCGATAGTTGCTTCAATTATCGGCACGTATTTTGTAAAGCTTAGGGGCAAAAAAATAATGAGCGCTTTATACCAAGGGCTGGCAATATCAATAGGCATTGCGATTTTTGGTTTTTATATGCTAACCAATGCTCTTTTTCCAAATGGATTAGAAAGTTTTTCAAGCTTAAATCTTTTCTACGCATCAATCGTAGGGCTTATTATTACAATCGGCATGGTTGTAATTACCGAATATTACACATCCAAAAAATTCGCTCCTGTAATAATAATCGCCAATGCTTCAACAACCGGCCATGGCACCAATGTAATAGCAGGCTTAGCAAACTCTATGAAATCAACTCTTGCTCCAATTCTTTTGATATCTGCCGGGATTCTAATCGCGTTTAATTTAGCAGGGCTTTACGGGATAGCTATTGCGGCAGTATCTATGCTTTCTTTAACAGGAATTATTGTCGCGATTGATGCCTTTGGCCCGATCACAGACAACGCAGGAGGCATTGCGGAAATGGCCGGTTTGGATAAAAAGGTTAGAAATGTTACCGATCCGTTGGACGCGGTTGGAAATACCACAAAAGCAGTTACCAAAGCATACGCGATAGGATCTGCGGGTCTTGCGGCTTTGGTACTATTTGCAAGTTATACGCAAGAAGTAAAATTAACTTCATTTTCTCTTTCCGATCCAATGGTAATTGTCGGACTATTTATAGGTGGCGCTTTGCCATACTTTTTTGGCGCGCTGGCAATGGAAGCCGTTGGCAAAACAAGTGTTGCTGTTGTTAATGAAGTAAGAAGGCAATTTAAGGAAATAAAAGGCATAATGAATGGAGCTGCAAAACCCGAATACGGAAAATTAGTTGATATTGTAGCACAGGCAGCGATTAAACAAATGGTTTTCCCAACTCTTATTACAATTGTTTCTCCGATTGCTGTTGGATTTTTCCTGGGACCAAAAGCGCTGGGAGGATTGTTGGTTGGAAGTATAATAACCGGTCTTTTTGTAGCAATTTCTATGACAACAGGTGGAGCTGCATGGGATAATACCAAAAAATTTATCGAGGAGGGTAATTTAGGCGGAAAAGGAAGTTTTGCCCATCAGGCAGCAGTCACCGGAGATACAGTTGGCGATCCATACAAAGATACAGCCGGGCCTGCTATTAATCCGATGATTAAAGTTTTGAACATTGTGGCGCTGTTAATTGCTTCTTTCATTGTATAAATTCGAAGCCACGCCTAACGGGGCGAAGCACTTAGTCCTAAACAAATGAAAATAGTTTATGGAAAATAGAAAGCGGTAATAGAAAATAGAGAGTAGAAAATGGATTATGCTAATTTCAAATTTCCAATTTCTATTACTATTTTCCAATTTCTAACAACTAATTTCTATTTAACTTATGGATATTGGTAAATTATTAAAAACAGAAATAACAGGGGAGATGAAACGGGCGTACCTTGATTACGCGATGTCTGTTATTGTTTCAAGGGCTCTGCCCGATGTAAAAGACGGTTTAAAACCGGTCCACCGAAGAATTCTTTTTGCCATGCATGAAATGGGCCTAACCCATTCGGCAAAGTATTCAAAATCCGCAAAAATTGTCGGAGAAGTAATGGGAAAATATCATCCTCATGGCGACTTGCCAATATATGATGCATTAGTCAGACTTGCTCAAAGTTTTTCTATGCGATATCCATTGGTTGACGGGCAGGGAAATTTTGGGTCTATGGATGGCGACCCCCCGGCGGCAATGCGATACACAGAGGCAAGATTAGCCAACATTACTGCAGAAATGTTATTTGATTTGGATAAAGAAACTGTTAACTACATAGACAACTTTGACGCAACTATTAAAGAACCGGTTTTTCTTCCGGCCAAACTGCCAAATCTCTTGTTAATGGGGTCCGAAGGAATTGCCGTTGGTATGGCCACAAAAATTCCGCCTCACAATCTGGCGGAAGTTATTGACGCGATTGTGTTTATGATCGGGAAGATGAAAATCACGCCTCCTGTCATTCCGAGTCCGGCAAAGCCGGGCGAGGAATCTCTTTCATCAAAAAACCGTGAAAAAGATCCCTCCACTCTCCTTCGACAAGCTCAGGATTCAGTCGGGATGACATCGGAGGTTACCGTTGACGAGCTTCTCCAATTCATCAAAGGTCCTGATTTCCCAACAGCCGGAGCAATTTATGATATTAATGAGATTAAAAATGTTTATACAACCGGACGGGGAAGAGTGCTAATTAGAGGAAAAGCAGATATTGAAGATATTGGGAATGGCAAATCCGCGATCATCGTTACGGAAATTCCTTATCAGGTTAATAAAGCATTATTGGTTGCCCGTATTGCCGACCTTGCCCGGGAGAAAAAAATAGAAGGCATCTCTGATTTGCGCGATGAATCAGACAGGCATGGTACCCGAATTGTTGTAGAGCTCAAAAGAGACGCGATACCCAAGAAAGTGTTAAACAATCTTTTCAAGCATACGAGTCTTCAGACAATTTTTTCAGTCAATGTTGTAGCGCTTGTTGATGGAACTCCACAAACCCTAAATCTTAAAACAATTCTTGAGGAGTATTTAAAACATCGATATCAGGTTGTCAGAAGACGCTCTGAATTTGAACTGCGCCAGGCAAAAGCAAGGCTGCATATTTTGGAAGGCTTAAAGATTGCTGTTGATAATATCGATGCTGTAATCAAAACCATACGAGCATCCAAAACACAGGAAGATGCGAAGAAAAACTTAATGGAAAAATTCAAGCTGTCAGAACTTCAGGCAACTGCGATTTTGGACATGCAGTTAAGACGCCTCGCGGCACTTGAGCGGCAAAAAATAGAAGATGAGTATGATATGGTAAAAGAAACAATTGCATACTTAGAAGACCTTTTGAATCATTCAGAAAAAATTTTAACAGTTATAAAAGACGAACTATTAAATCTTAAAAATAAATACCAGGACGCAAGACGAACACGGGTATTCAAAAGTAAGGTAGGCGAATTCTCCGAAGAAGATCTTATTCCAAATGACCCAACGGTAATAACTCTGACAAACACAGGATATATAAAACGGCAGAGTTTAAATAGTTTTAGAGTTCAGCAAAGAGGCGGTAAGGGAGTAAGAGGCATGACCACCAAAGACGAAGACGGAATTTTGAATATCCGCTACGCGCAAACACACGACAATATCTTATTCTTTACGAATCGCGGCAAGGTATATCAGCTGCGTGCATTTGAAATAGCGGAGTCTCAAAGAACAAGCAAGGGCACTGCTGTTGTTAATTTAATTAATATCGAACAAGGCGAAAAAGTTGAATCTTTTATTACATATCAGAATGAATCGTTAACCAAACATATATTTCTTACTACTAAAAAAGGCACTGTTAAAAAGACATCGTTATCTGAATTCGAAAATATAAGAAAAAACGGAATAACAGCAATAAAACTGGAAAAAGGCGATGAGCTTGCTTGGAGCATGTTAACAGATGCAAATCAGGATGTGATTTTAGCAAGCCACGATGGCAAAGCAATAAGATTCTCAGAGAATTCTATAAGGCCCATGGGCAGAAATACAATGGGAGTAAGAGGGATAAGGTTGGACGAGGGCGACCGAGTTATAAGCATGGACGTAATAGATAAAAGCGCTAAGGTTGATTTGTTAACCATTATGGAAAATGGCCTTGGCAAAAAAACATCTGTTGAAGAATTCAGAGGACAAAGAAGGGGAGGGAAGGGAGTAAAAGTTGCCAAAGTAACACCCAAAACCGGAAAAGTTGCTTTTGCCCAGGTAATTCCGCCTAATTGCAAAGACGTAATTATTACATCAAATAGAGGACAGGTAGTAAAGCTTGAAATTTCCTCGGTGCCAAGGCGTTCCAGAAATACCCAAGGTGTTGCATTAATGAGATTTTCAAATAAATCCGATAGGGTTACTTCTGCAACCTGCGGAGAAGAATAATTGATGAAAATTGATGGAAAACAAATTGCCAACGAAATCTTCGAGAATCTAAAACCAAGAATTGACAAACTTAAAGAGCAGGGAAAACTCCTCATCTTGCAATTATTCTTATAGATAAAGACCCCGCTTCTGTTGCTTATGTTAACCAAAAAGAAATAAAAGGCAAAGATATTGGCGCAAAAATATCAGTAAAACAATTACCACCAAATGTAAGCGAAAGTAAATTACTAGCAACAATTGAACAATTGAACAATGATGACAATATTCATGGTATCATTGTCCAGCGCCCACTCCCTGCAAGTATTAACACAAACACAATTTCTCTTGCCATTAAGCCCAATAAAGATGTTGACGGATTCCACCCAAACTCCAAATTCCGTCCCCCAATTGCTTTAGCAGCTTTAAGGATTTTGAAAGAGGTCCCTAGCCTCGCAAGGTCTCACCTTGCAAAGCTAAAATCTAAAAAAATAGTCGTTATTGGCAAAGGAGAAACAGGTGGTAAGCCAATAATTAAGATGCTTAGAGAAATGAACATTGAACCTTTAGTCATTGACACTAAAACCCCAAACGCAGAAGCAATTATAAAAACTGCAGATGTAATAATTTCCGCTGTTGGGAAACCGGATGTTATAAAACCAGAAATGCTCAAAAGAGGAGTTATTTTAATAGGAGTGGGTTTGCATAAGGGAAATGATGGCAAACTCCACGGAGACTATGATGAAGAAAAAATTAAAAATATCGCATCATTTTATACCCCAACCCCAGGCGGAGTCGGCCCCCTCAACGTCGCAATGCTCTTAGAAAACCTAGCTACCGCGACGGAAAATCAGTAATTGTATTTTGAAATCCGTTTAAATACAATGTTTAGTTAGTATGATTGAATCTCCAATGAGCCAAGAATGGCGGGAATTGAAAGATATTCCTTTGCCCAATGATCGAATCGAAAAAGGGATTGCTGACCTTGTTAGAGCTCTAACAGGACTGGGCATAAAAACAAACGAATCATGTGAAGGACATTTGGATAAACCTGACGGAAGCCTCCATCCATGGGTAACTTTTTTCCCCTTCCCCTTTATGTATCCAAATGCGCTTGAACTATCAACAAGACTTGCCAGATTACGCCAAGCTACTGAAGACTACAACTCAAAAAGTCCAATTAAATGGGAAATAAGTATGAGAGGTTACCTAGTGCCCACAGCAAAAGCATCTAATATAGACGAGCTGTTAACTTTACAAAAAGACGCTTCTCAATTCGCAAACTTCATATTTGGGAATCATATTAAACCTAGCAAGCAGTAAGCATCCGACCCATGGTTGGTACATTAATTTTTTCCTCATTGACACCAGAGAGTTGGATAGTTTATAATTTAAGAAGTTGGAAAGTTAAACTAAAGAGATTATGAACCAAGCTGCAACTAATATTACCCAAGAACAATGGCTAAAAGTTTTAGGAGAGGGAATGGTGACCCTTCCGAAAAAATGGAGAGATGAAATGAGAATCCAAAATGGCGATATTGTAAAGGCTAAAAAAGAGGGAAATAAAGTAATTATAGAATCTGCGCAAAGCCCAAAAACCCCATATCGAGTTTACACAAAAGCAGAAATTGACGATTTCCTAAAAGAGGACGCTATATCTAAAAAACTTGCTCAAAAAGTGCAACAAAACCTTTCCAGCATTTCTCGTGCATGAGAGTATTTTTTGACGCTTCAGTTATCATTGCTGCTTTATTATCACCAACAGGCGGTTCTTCGATGCTTCTTCAGCATATTAAGTCAAAAGTTTTCATAGGAATTACTTCACAGACAGTACTAGAAGAAATACTTGAGAAAGACAAGCCAAAAAAATTGAAAAGATCATACGAAAAGATAGGTCAATTTATCGTAAATAGTGGGCTAATAATACGAGAAAGTATTACTGCTGAAGAGATTGAGCCCTTTAAAGATTACGTAGAGGAAGAAGATGCACATCTTTTTGCAGGAGCACTGCTTACTAAATGTGCATATTTAGTTTCACTGGACAAAAAACATGTAGTACGACCAGATATAAAGAAAAAGTTTTTGCCATTACGTATCGTAACCCCAAAAGAACTTCTCGAAGAGATGTCAGGAAGGTAGTCCCACTCAACGTCGCGATGCTCTTAGGAAACCTAGTTAAATCGGCAGAAAATCCAAACCAGAACGCTCTCAGGTGTTAACTAAAAAGCCTTCTTTGCACTTCTGCATACTTTTGAGAGGTTCTGCTTACTACTTCAGGGGGTAGAAATGGCGCCGGGGGTTGTTTGCTCCATCCTATTGATGTCACATAGTCTCTAACGTATTGCTTATCGAGACTATCTTGGGATCTACCAGACTGATATAAAGCTGCATCCCAAAATCTAGAGGAGTCCGGAGTAAAAACCTCATCACCCAGAACTAATTTCCCTTCATCATTAAGCCCAAATTCTAGTTTTGTATCAGCAATTATAATTCCACGAGATAAAGCATACTCAGCGCCAGCCAAATATAATTCCAATGTTTTTTCTTTTAAATGTTTAGCTAATGAATTAGCGTCTAAATCAGGAAAATTCTCCTTTATGATCGCTACCATTCTCTCAAAATCTATATTTTCATCATGTCCTACAGTAGCTTTTGTTGACGGGGTAAATATAGGCTCATCCAATCTTTCTGACTCAACAAGTCCTGATCGCAATCGAATTCCACACACAGCTCCAGTCTTACCGTACTCTGCCAGCGCAGAACCTGTAATATACCCTCTAGCAACACCCTCTATATGAACCATTCTCAATTTTTTAACCAGTATGGATCGTCCTGCCAGCGCATTATTATTAAAAGGCTCTGGGAATTCTTGAGCATTAGCTGTTATGAGATGATTTGGAACAATCCTCCCGAGTAAATTAAGCCAACTCAGAGTCATTTGGGTTAATATTTCCCCTTTGCCCGGTATTCCATTGGGGTGCCCAACATCAAAGGTAGATATTCTATCTGTCGCAACCATAAGAAGCTTGTCGCCTAAATCAACACTTTCCCGAACTTTCCCTCTGTGGATTCTAAAATCTCTATCGATGCCTGGAAATATTTCTCCCAGAGACATTAATGGCGGAAAATTATCCCTAGGTTTACGTAAGGTGTCTCCTGTTTGAGGATCAAACTCTTGTTGCGACATATTTGTAATTATATAGAAGATACCTTATTTACAACCCAAAAATCAATGAGGAGAATTTTTCAACCTTCAATTCCGGATTTGGTTACGCCTTCACCGGAAATGATATTGCCATTTTGTGCTTTACTTACTTGACTGATCTGTCTTAAAACATCTTTTTCCAAAGCGTTCGTTGATACTCCCTTACGATCCTCAACCTCTCGCGCGAATGACAATTTTTCAACTAAAATACCAAGAAAACTTCCTCTTTCATTCACGCAAAAAATTCTATCAAAATACTTCTTTTTTGTCCATCCGCAAAATATTTTCCTCATTGACCATAACGATAATTTCTGCTAAAGTAAAATCCCAGAGGCAAGAAAAACTCTGGTTTTTTTATGGACAACAGTCTTTCTAATAAAATCAACGGCAATTTTAAAGGAAAAGACATTATTTCTCTTGATCAATTTTCCCAAAAAGATATAAAAATATTATTCTCCCTTGTTCCAAAAATGCGCGAGATTGCGTTTAAGGCAATGCCTTCCAAAATTCTCGCAGGAAAAATAGTTGTTTTACTTTTTTACGAACCATCAAGTAGGACTTTTGGATCTTTCTCAACCGCAGTTAAGCAAATCGGCGGACAAACAGTAGAAATCCTAAATCCCCAACAATTTTCATCTGTTGTAAAGGGCGAAACATTCGAAGACACTATAAGAGTCTTTGAAGCATATTCCGACGCAATTGTTCTAAGACATCCAACGGTTGGCGCTGCATCAAAAGCTGCGGAAATTGCAAGACTTGTGCCTATCGTTAATGCCGGAAATGGGATAGGGGAACACCCAACTCAAGCGCTTCTTGACCTTTATACTATTTATGAAAAATTCGAAAGACTCGACAATCTAAACTTGCTTATAGCAGGAGACATGCTAAACGGCAGAACAGTACACTCTTTAATAAGAGGCCTATCTTTATATCCAAAAAATACAGTGTATCTACTTTCCCCGGACGAGCTTCGTTTGTCAAGAAAAGAGTATTCTGATTTTACGAATCGGGGAATAAAAATTATTGAGATTCAAAACGAACAAGATATTCCCAAAAATACAGAAGTATGGTACTGGACAAGAATTCAGAAGGAAAGATTCGAAAATATTAAAGACTACGAAAAAGTAAAAAACAAGTTTGTCGTAAGCCAAAAATTTTTGGATACATACGCCGGCAAACATACGATATTAATGCATCCTCTTCCAAGAGTAGGGGAGATATTGCCCGAAGTTGATAATGATCCTCGAGCTATATATTTGAAAACTCAGATTAGGAATGGAACATATGTCAGGATGGCACTCTTAGCTTTAGTATTGGGCAAAAGCTAAGTAAATTATAATCATTAAATCCTAAATAAATGAAAATAGTTTATGGAAAATAGAAAGTGGTTATAGAAAATAGAGACTAGAAAATGGATTACATACTAATTTCAATTTTCCACTTTCCATTACTATTTTCCAATTTCTAACAACCAATTTCCTAAGTTTTAGAATTTATAACATGCTTGGTAAACTTACCTTGGAAGATGGCTCACAATTCGAAGGAACAAGCTTCGGTGCTAACAAAAGCATCGCCGGCGAGGTTGTTTTTTCAACAGGAATGGTTGGATATCCTGAAAGCTTAACCGACTCCTCATATCTTGGCCAAATTTTGATTTTAACTTATCCTTTAATTGGCAGTTACGGAGTCCCGGATAAAAAATATTGGGAATCCTACGGAATAAAAATCTCTGGATTAATAGTGTCAAACTACATAGATACTCCCTCTCATTTCCAAAGCAAACAAACATTAAGCGCTTGGTTAAAATCGGAAAAAATCCCGGCTCTAGAAATTACCGACACAAGATTTTTGACCCAAAAAATAAGAACAAAAGGAACGTTATTGGGAAAAATAGTTTTAAAAGATGATGTTAAGTTTTACGACCCAAACAAAGAAAATCTTGTCGCGAAAGTTTCAACCCAAAAAATAATAGTGCAGGGTCCGCCGGCTGGCGGAGGTAAAAAAACCGTATTGCTTTTTGATTGCGGTGCAAAAGGAAATATCGCTAAATGTTTGTTGAAAAGAGGAATACGAGTTATGACTGTTCCATGGGACTTCGACCCGTTCTCCAGTGTCATCCCGAACTCGTTTCGGGATCCCGGCTCAAACGAGATGCTGAAACAAGTTCAGCATGACAAGATAGACGGCATTGTTATTTCCAATGGTCCGGGCGATCCGAAAATGGCTGACAAAACTATTCAAACAATTAAAAAAGTTCTTCAAAGAAGAATTCCAACATTAGGTGTTTGTTTAGGAAACCAAATCTTAGCTCTTGCCGCGGGAGGAGACACACGCAAACTAAAATTCGGACATAGAAGCCAAAACCAACCCTGCATTATGGAAAGCTCAAAAAAGTGTTTTATAACCACCCAAAACCACGGATTCGAAGTCTACAAAATCCCAAAAGATTTTAAGTCTTGGTTTACCAATGCAAATGATGGATCAAATGAAGGAATAATTCACAATAAACTTCCAATTATGTCTGTCCAATTTCATCCGGAAGCAAATCCGGGACCAAATGATACAGAGTGGGTTTTCGATTATTTTCTGGAAAGACTTTAATGGTTGTCATGCTGAACTCGTTTCAGCATCTCGTTTGAACCGAGATCCTGAAATAAATTCAGGATGACATCGAGATAAATATGAGAAAAATAAAGAAAGTACTAGTCCTTGGATCGGGCGCTCTAAAAATCGGAGAGGCTGGGGAATTTGATTATTCAGGATCTCAAGCAATAAAATCTCTAAAAGAAGAGGGAGTAAAAACCGTTCTTGTAAATCCAAATATAGCAACTGTTCAAACATCTAAATTTCTTGCTGACACTGTTTACTTTTTGCCGGTTGATGCTTTTTTTGTTGAAAAAATAATCGCAAAAGAAAAACCGGACGGAATTCTTTTATCCTTTGGAGGACAAACAGCTCTTAATTGCGGAATTGAATTACATAAAAAGGGCATCTTAAAAAAACACGGAGTTAAAATTTTGGGTACTCCAATATCCGGAATTATCTTAACCGAGGACAGAAGTAAATTCGCAAAGCATCTTCAAAAAATTGGTTTGCCTATACCGCCAAGTAATTCCGCTACAACAATCGAGGGCGCTTTAAAAATCGCCCAAACTATTGGATATCCTGTAATGGCAAGGGCCGGCTTTGCGCTTGGGGGACAGGGTTCGGGTGTTGCTTATCACAAAAAAGAACTCAAGAAAATAGTAAGACGAGCTTTGTCATTTGTTCCTCAAATTTTAATTGAAAAATATTTGCATCATTACAAAGAAATCGAATACGAAGTAGTTAGGGACAAATACGATAACTGCATCACTGTTTGTAATATGGAAAATATGGATCCCCTGGGCATTCACACCGGAGAATCAATTGTTGTCGCGCCCTCTCAAACCCTAAATAATTTTGAATATCAAACATTAAGAAATGCAGCGATAAAAATTGCAAGAAGCCTTAATATAATAGGGGAATGTAATGTCCAATTCGCGTTAAATCCGAAATTTGAATATCGAAATTCGAAACAATATCAAAATTCAAATGACAGAAATTCAAAACGTTTTGAACATTCGGATTTTGAAAATTCGAATTTGTTTCGTGCTTCGGATTTAGGATTTCGAGATTTCCCTATCGAGTATTACGTTATCGAAGTTAACGCTCGCCTTTCCCGCAGTTCCGCTCTTGCCAGTAAAGCAACCGGATATCCACTTGCTTATGTTGCCGCAAAACTAGCTTTAGGTAAAAATCTGATTGATATAAAAAATAAAGTTACCCAAATAACCCAATCCTGTTTTGAACCGTCGCTAGATTATATAGTTGTCAAAATTCCACGATGGGATATAGAAAAATTCAAAGGAGCAGATGAAAAAATAGGATCAAGCATGAAATCTGTTGGTGAGGTAATGAGTATTGGCCGAACATTTGAAGAGGCTTATCAAAAAGCAATCAGAATGCTTGATTTGGATTTTGAAGGAGCAACAGACAAAGTAATGTTAAAAAATGGTAAATCTATAATCCACGAATTAAAAGAACCAACTCCCAAACGCATGTTTGCAATATCACAAGCTCTAAGAGAAAACTTATCTGTTGAAGAAATTTACCAACACTCAGGAATCGATCCCTGGTTTTTGCATAGAATAAAAAATATAGTTGATGAGGAGCGGACTGAACGAAGTGAAGGAGCTCGCCTGCGAGCTAGGCGAGACAGGCGTGGAAAGAGCAATATATTATCAAAACAGCGTTTGCTTCGCTTAAAACAGCTTGGATTTTCCGACAGAAAAATCGGCGACATGCTAGGCGTAACAGGATTGGACATACGGAAACTTCGAAAAAAATTTGATATATTACCTTATGTATTCCAGATTGATACATTAGCAGGAGAATTTCCCGCCAAAACCAATTATTTATATCTTACTTACAATGGCTTCCACCATGATGTAATGCCTCTTAAAAAAAGAGGAGTAATAGTTTTAGGTTCCGGGCCATACCGCATTGGATCCTCGGTTGAGTTTGACTGGACAAGCGTAAATACCGCAATTAGCCTTAAAGAATACGATAGAAAATCAATTATCATTAACTGCAACCCCGAAACCGTTTCTACCGATTACGATATTTCCGATCGGCTATATTTCGAAGAACTCACATTCGAACGAATCGCGGACATTTATGAATTTGAAAATCCGGAAGGCATTATTGTATCGGTTGGCGGACAAACGCCTAACAACCGCGCAAAATCTCTGAAAGCTCAAGGCTTTAATGTTTTAGGTACCGATCCTGAAGATATCGATAGAGCAGAGAATAGAAGTAAATTTGGTAAACTTTTGGATAAATTAAACATTTCTCAGCCTGCATGGGAAAAGGTAACAACACTTAAACAGGCAATTGCTTTTTGCTCGCGCGTCTCATATCCCGTACTTATCCGGCCGTCCTTCGTTCTATCCGGGACACTAATGCGCGTCTGCCACAACAAAGACGACCTAACCCACATAATAAAACAGACTGCAATTGTTTCAAAAGATTATCCCTTAACTATTTCCAAATTTATAGAAGATGCCAAGGAAATAGAACTTGATGCTGTTGCCCAAAACGGAATTGTAATCGTGAATGTAATATCCGAACACATAGAAAATGCCGGCGTTCACTCAGGAGACGCCACAATTGTTTTACCTCCTCAAAAAGTATATGTTGATACGCAAAGAAAAATTGAAGAAATAGGTAGAAAAATTGCATTAGCACTTCATGTTAGCGGTCCTTTAAACATACAGTTTCTGGCAAAAGAAAAAGAGGTGCAGGTTATCGAAGTAAATCTTCGCGCCTCCCGAACTTTCCCGTTTATTTCTAAAGTGACGGGTCTTGACTTTATCAAACTTTCTGTTGATTCATTCTTTAGAAAGAATCAAAATATTTATTCTTCGACCGAATCCCGAGCAAAGTCGAGGGAGAGTCTAGAAGTTAACAATGTAACAATGAAACAATTTAACAATTTAAATTTTGTCGCAGTCAAGGCTCCGCAATTTTCTTTTGCCCGCCTCACCGGAGCCGACCCGATCTTGCACGTTGAGATGGCATCCACAGGCGAAGTGGCCTGCTTCGGAGAAGATTTAGAAGAAGCATTTCTCAAAGCAGAACTTGCGGTTGGCGGAAAAATTCCCAGAAAGGGAATATTTATAAGTTTAGGAGGAGAAGAGAACAAAATCAAGTTTTTAGAATCAGCAATGAGCCTTGCAAAACTTAATCTTCCAATTTTTGCAACGGAAAAAACAGCAAAATTCCTAAGGCATCATGGCATTCATTCAAAACATCTTTACAAAATTCAGGAGAAAAAATCTCCAAATGTACTTGAGTATTTCCAGAAAGGAAAAGTGGACTTGGCTATAAACTTAGTCGAAACTAAGTTCCAAAAAGATGAAAGCGATCATTATACTATCAGGCGGGCAGCAATCGACCACAACATTCCTCTTTTTACCAACCGCCAAAAAGCCGAACTCTTCGTAAAAGCAATTGTTGAAAAAGACATCAATAACTTACCAATAAAATCATGGGAGGAGTATGTCTAATTTAATATTGCCTGGGCTTATTGATCCGCATGTGCATTTGAGGGATCCCGGGCAAACAGAAAAAGAGGATTTTTATACCGGTACTTGTGCTGCACTGAGTGGGGGATATACCACAATTCTTGACATGCCAAATAACAAAACTCCAATAACAACTCTTGAGAAATTGGAGGAAAAAATAAAAATCGCCAAGGAAAAAATAGTTTGCGATGTGGAATTTTATTTTGGATCAATGGGGGATAATCTTAATGAATTTGAGAAAGTTAAGCATAAAGTAATGGGCCTCAAACTATATTTAAACCAAACTACCGGCAATTTTTTAACTGATAAAAACTTGCTGGAAAAAATATTTACAGCTTGGAAAAGCGCAAACAATTTAACAATTAAACAATTTAACAATGGAGCAATGGTCAAACCCATTCTTGTTCATGCGGAAGAAAAAAGAGTTGAAGACGTGATAAATATCATTAGAAAAACAAAAATCCCAACTCATTTTTGTCATATAAGTCTCTCATCCGAACTTCAAATGATAATAAATGCAAAAGAGCAGGGGATACCTGTAACTTGCGGAGTTACCCCTCATCATTTATTTTTAACAGAAAATGATGCTAAATTACTTGGATCTTTTGGACAAATGAAACCATCCCTTTCGAGTAAAAAAGATAAGGACTTTCTTTGGAAGAATTTGAACTATATTGACGTTATCGAATCCGACCACGCGCCCCACACCATTGAAGAAAAACAATCAACCAATCCTCCGTATGGCGTTCCCGGTCTTGAAACAACTCTTCCTCTTTTGCTAACAGCGGTTTCTCAAAATCGGTTAACAATTGATGATGTTGTTCGGCTCTGTCATGCAAATCCCGCAAAAATTTTCAATATTAAAATCGACCCGGAAACTAAAATAGAAATAGATATTCACAAATCTTACATCATAAATCATAAATCACTTTTTACAAAGTGTGGCTGGTCTCCATTCGACGGATGGAAAGTAAAAGGCAAAGTCAAAAGAGTATTTATAAGAGACAAAAAAGTCTTCGAAAACGATAGAATATTAGTAGAACCAGGATTCGGAAAAGTCCTTACCGAAGCGTAGATATGCTAACGATATGGGATTGTTATAGATATAACACTTCGGTAAAATTACTTATTTCCACTGTGAAAAGATTGATGAACGTCTCGCAGCTGCCTATTGGTTACGTGGGTATAAATCTGGGTGGTTGAGATGTTTTTGTGCCCTAACATCTCTTGGACACTCCTTAGATCCGCGCCGTTTGAAAGCAAATCTGTTGCGAAGGAATGTCTGAGTGTATGCACAGTTGCGTCAACCGGCAATCTCGCAAGCCTAACATATTTCTTTACAATTCGCTCAACACTTCTTGCAGTTAATCTCATTTTCTCTCCATTATTTTCCTCAATAACACGTCCTGAATAACGGATAAATAAAGGAGAGAAGCGGTCTTTTCTCTTCTCAAGATACCTCTTTATCCAATCTGTTGCTCTATCTGAAACAAATACAAGCCTTGCGCGCCCTCCTTTTCCAATTACCCCAAATTCTTTTCTATCCAGATTTACTTGGTTGTGATTAAGTCTTACTAACTCCGAAACCCTAAGGCCGGTTGAAAAAAGAAGCTCCAAAATTGTCCTGTCTCTTATACCTTCTTCTTTTGATGTATCGATCGCTGTAACCAATCGATCCACCTGATCTTTATCCAAAAACTTTAAAGACCGGCTTTCTGTCTTGGGCAAATCAATTTTGGATGGTTCAAGCACTTTATGGTCGTTTTTAATAAGATATCGCAAAAAAGATCGAAGCGCGATAACGTAATAATTCTGTGTAACGCGTTTTAACGTCATACTTTTGTCGTCAACGCGGTTAGCCAAAAAAACCCTATACTTCCTAACAGTTTGCAAATCCAAATCGGAAATAAATTTAAGGGGTAGGGAAGTTTCAAACCATTCTGCGAAGACTTCCAGATAGTGTTTATAGTCACGAATAGTCAATTTTGAACAATTTTTTTCTATCTCCAGATATTCTAAAAATTGGTCAATTAATTCGGGCAAAGAACCACTCATGTGACTATTTAATCACAAATCCCAAGAATTGTAAATATTTTGCGACGCGATAGGGTTTGACTCCAGTCTATCTGGATCATATAATTTATAACCCCAACCATGCTCTGAAAGTATATATTCATATTCTCCATGGCGTTTATCCGGTTCTAATATTCGCCTTAGATTCATAATATGCTTCTTCACTACTTTTTTACTTTTAAGATAATTGTCCCCTTCTTTTCTTCTTCGCAATAGTTTCGCAAATTCATTATGTTCTATAATAATATTGGGATTTCGAACAAAAAGTTTTAAATATAAATTCTGGGTCGCCTTTATTTGGGCATAAGTACCATTAACTTCGACAGTAGAACTTTGTGGAAAGTATTTAAAACCACGATGGGTATATGATAATTCTGACCCTTTCGTTTCTAATGGCTATACTTGTGGTTCATCCTCCATACGAATTATTCTCATCTCTCCATTATCCTTCAAAAAATATCCGGCGCGAGGAAAATTAATAATAACTGTAGGATTAGCACTGTCTCTCTCAACTTTTGATCTCAAAGCCTTTATCAATTTTGAAATATAGTCCGAATAATTGTCCCTAAAAACCATGTCATTCAATTCAGATGAACGAAACATTCTGTTTGGATATGTTAAGAAAACCCTAAGAAGATCGTCCTCTCTGCGAGTTAACCTTGTAGCTTGACCGTCCACAACAACTTTTCTATCATAACCGTCATAAGTAAAATCCGGGTGAATTACTTTTAAATTCTGACCCAATAACTTATCTGAAGTATTTTCCACTGAACGATAGGGAGATACTGTTTTGTTTTCTTCCAGTAGCTGATTTTTATCTCTTAAAAAATAACCCAGACCTTGATTGTTGATAATTACAACAGGATGCTTGGGATCTGGCTCAAGCTTTTTTCTTAAAGAAAAAACGAAAAATCTTACATATACGCCTGATGCCTCTTGTCCGTCATCTTTTTTTAACTCATTAGGCTTTATTATTTCATTTGGTTTTGCGATAAAAAGTTTTAACAATCTTTCTTCTGTTGGCCACAAGCGTTTTTCTATTCCTTGTGCCACAACAATACCAGGATTATTAGGATCGTAGGAAAAATCGGCATGATTATATACGACACCATCACTTCTGTAAACTACCTCTTCATGTTGATCTTGCTGTGGAGTATTAAATTCGGTTGTTCGGCGAAGCATTTCCTGTTGAGAGCTCATTACTAGCGTATTATATCAAATCGCTTGACAAAACAACAAGATAAAATGCATAATTATTTCATGACCCATTCGGCATGAATTATGAGAGATGGATACGTAAGATTTGCTAAAAAGTATATAGAAGCTCATCCTGAATACAAAAACAACCTTAGCTCAATAAAGGCAAGCCTGATAAGTTTTGGAGCAAGAGAAGAAGAATTCAATGAGGCCATGCGCCAAATAACAGGATTGCCTAATTACTCCGATCAATTCTCTGTGTCCAAATTAAGTTTTCCAAAAATTTCCTTTACAAGTTTCAAAAAAACTGCTTCCGCAACTGTAGCTATTTTGGCTTTTATTTCTATCGGGTATACAACATTTTTGTATAAACCATCCGTTGAGTCAACCAAAACCCCTCTGGCTATTACAAACAATATTACAAAAAATGTAAATACGACAAGCAACAATCCAATTGTGCCAAAGGTTTATGCAAATGTAGCTCCGATTGATTCCCAAAGAGTGTTTTCTTTTCCCAAGTCCAGTTTACCCTTGCTTATAAGCAGTGCCCCTAAGAAAGAAGTTTTGGGATTTTTTCCTTACTGGATGCTCTCGCAAGCTGACAAAATTGAATTAAGCCATCTTACCTCAATTAGTCTTTTTGGATTATCAATCGATGGAAAGGGAAATGTTATAACATCTCATAGCGATAGCCAGGCGGACGGCGGTTGGGGTATGTGGAAAGATCCAAAACTTGACAGTCTCATAAAAACAGCAAAAAGTAAGGGATTAAAGGTGTATTTAACTTTTAAATCTTTCAACAACACCGATATAGAAAATCTTGTATCATCGGATAGCGCTGTACAAACCTTTATTTCGAATGCTCTATATTTTGTAAATTCAAAAAACCTTGACGGAATCAATCTGGATTTTGAATATATCGGCTCACCAACGGATAACGTTAGAAACGGATTCACACGTCTTGTAATCAATCTAAATACCGAACTCAAACGCCAAATTCCAACAGGCATACTTACTATCGATACTTATATCATGTCCGGCTCTGTGCGCGATCTGTTTGATCTGCAAGCTTTATCCAAAAATACAGACGCATTTGTCATAATGGGATACGACATGCATTATTCTCTTGGCCCACCGGGGCCTATTTCCCCAATGGGCGGAGCTGTAAATATCATTGGTTTGATGCAAGGATACCTTGAAAAAGTACCGCCTGAAAAAATTATTCTGGCTGTTCCGTACTATGCGTATGATTGGCCAATAACTCTTGATTCTTCAATCGGCAGTCCCAGCGCTGCAATTATTTCCTATGCGGAAATTGCTCAAGTCAGCAAAGTTCACAATTTAATCTGGGATGAAACATCCCAAACTCCATCGTACAAATATACAGATAAAGGAACTCAACGCGAAGTGCATTTTGAAAATGTCCGGTCTTTGGGTATTAAGTACGATTTTGTATCTGCCAAAAATCTAAAAGGGGTCGGTATATGGGCGCTTGGTTATGACGGCCTTAACTCCGATCTCCAAAGACTAATTGTTGACAAATTCGCTAACTAAATAAACTAAGCATAAAGCTTTTCAAATACAGCAACAGGAGAATTTTCACTTCTCTCAGGATCAACTAACTTGTATCCAATCCCTCTCTCATAGATAATATATCGAAAATTGCCCCTTCTCCCGTTTGGCTCAAGCTTTTTTCGTAGTCTAAACATATATTTTGTTAATGGAGAATCTACGTACATTTCGCCTGTACTAAGATCATCTAATGCCTCCTCAAGCACCCCTTCCCGCACGATTTTACCTGGACTCTCTGTTAGCAACTCTAAAATTACATTCTCTTGCTTATGCTTATCTAAACGATACTCTTTACCATTAGCCAAAACCACACGCTTATCTTCTAGATAGTAAGTAAATCCACTATGACTATATATTCTGTAAGGTTCAGTATTTAAGACATATCCCAAACCAGGGACAGAGCGTAAAATTTTAGACTTTTTTCTATCTTTAATTTCTGGCTCAATCTTCCTTCTTAGTCTTTCCACAGCCTTCTTTTCATAACTATTACCATCAGACTCATTTCTACCCCATATCTTCATGCAAATTTCTTTATGCAACACGACCACATCGTGTCTTTGAGCTAATAAACCCAATAATCTTCTTTCTGTATCAGTCAACCTTACATCTTCACCATCCTTTTTCATCACAACACGTCCTGTCTGTAAATCAAATGTAAATGCATAATGACGAAATATCATCCCTTCCGGAGTCGAAACATTATTATTATCAATATGCGCAATTTCACTTGTCCTCATAATTGCTTCCTGCTTGTCAAGATCCTGATTTGAGGAAAGCATCGCTTTATTTGGATCAACCAGTTTATATCCCTTTCCCCGTTCATTCAGTAAATATTGAAACTCTCCCTCCTTTTTATCAGGCTCCAAGGCGTCCCTAAGCGTACTAATATGACGTCTTAAAACAGTGGGAAGATTAACTTGCTTACCTTCCCAAACCACTTCAAACTGCTTATACGTTACAATAGTGCCCATATTCTGCAGTAATAAATTTAAAACTTTTCCTTCCGGTATACCCAACTGTGTTCCTTTACCATTCACTACTACTGTGTTTAATTGTAAGGCATAGGTAAATCCCGAATGAGAAATTACTTTTTCTAATTGTTGGTCTGAACCTACCTGGGTCTGCGCATCAAACAATACAACACCGTCCAGATCTTTAGGGGTATCAGGAAGTTCGCTGATTTCTTGGCGAAAACGTTCAGCGGCCTCAGCTTGCTCTATAAACCCACGCCTTGAAAATGCATCTCTAAGCGCTTCTGCTTGTTGAACCATAATTTATTGCAAAATAATAACAAATTTTAAGTAATTTTACAAGGCAGAAACCTATAGTAGGGGACAGGATAAGTATTTTAAAATAACGTAAAATAACGATAAATAGAGGAAAGCAAACCAGAGCGTAGGAATTATTTGACCAAAAAGTTAACGAAAAAATAACTGTTTAAGACCACTTCTCCGAAAGTTTGTATCTGGCTGACGTCGTAAAAGTATTATTGTACGACATAACTAGTTTCTCTTCTCCCAGTCTTTTCACCACTATTTCATCAGAATTCGTTTAAAGAGTCTATATTCTTCGAGAGAGCCAAGCGAATCGAGAAGCTTGTTCTCGACTACGCTCGAACAATATGTTTTGAAACAAATTCTTATTCTTTACTTTATCATTAATATAACTTAGATCGAGAACCCCTCTCTCCTCAAGGTCTGGACAGTGTTACATTTAGATTGATAAACCTATCTAAACTACGAATTTTAGCTTCGAAAACAATAAGTTAAGCAGTCCCTAACTGCTCAGGCTATAGTGTACTTTAGATCCATTTTACGATCTAAAGTCTTACTTTTAGCCTCATTCTGAAAAGAAGAATAAAATATATGCTACGCAAGTGGCTTTCGTATTTTTTTCATTAGAAGCAGTTTACGATCCCGACTTGTCGGGAGAGTAAATACTGCTTCTAATGTCCGCCGATAAATCGCTCTTTGCGCCGTGTACGAAAGATTAGGCGGACTGAAGGGAGACAAGACATAAGCTCCTACGGTGTGAAAAGTGGAGTTAATTCCCGTGAAACATATAAGTTATCCACATTTAAAATGTGATGAACATCCTATAATATTTAATTAATTACTATATCAATCTATATCATCCTCTGCTAATAAGGGGGCGCACCTCTCTCCCCTTTCCCCCGCCCCTAAGTACCCTTAATAGTAAAAAAAACAAATACCAAAAAAACAACAATTGCTACCCAAATGTATTCCCAGATCACGCCTTTAAATAATCTTTTTTCAAACCATACCAGCGACAACCCAACTACGATATAAAAAAATCCGGTTAAAAAAAGAGCCATGATTGTAGGAATGGTCGGAAAAAACCACAAAATTAAAGAAATTTCAACCAAACATATGGTCAAAAGAAGTACCCAAAAAATTTGAGAAAACAAATGCTTATCTAAAGTATATGTCCAGATAGATTGCAAGATAAGAGGGAAAGAAAATCCAAAAATTAATATCAGGGTAATAAAAACATTTGTATGTAAAGAAAAAACTACATTCGACAGAAAGAAATAAGATAAAAGCGCAGTTGTAAAAGATACGGTACGAGCCGAAGACAATAGCGCTATTGTCCGGATGGACGAAACAATAAATATGTTAACGGAAAGAAGCAAAGAATACAATCCAACCGCGTATAATGAAGTCATAACAAGTCTTGTTAAGAATCGGGCCGGAACCAGAAAATAAAAGAGCCCGAAAGATAGGCTGAAAAAAAACGGAAGAATAAATACCTGAAATGAGCGGGTTTCTATTAAATCTCTAAATGTAGACCAAAAGAGTAATATCAATGTTAAAAAAGAAAGCAGAAAAGCTATGTATACACCGGATTTACCAAACAAGTGCTGCAAAAGAAATAACAACGAAGACAAAATAAAAACACTTACAATAAATTTCTGTCTTTTTGAAATCCTCAAGAGAGATTTTGCCTTACGCAAGATTTGAATAAACTTTTTGTACATCATCTAAATCTTCTAATTTCCGCAAGAAATTAATTATTTTTTCCCGTTGCTCCTCGTCCCCAATAGTTATCGCCTGAACAGGTTTTCTTACTATTTCCGTATCAAGTAATTTAAGGCCCGATTCCTCAAGCTTGCTCCTTACAATTGATAGATCCTGCGGGCTTGTGTAGACAACAACGTCCTCACCTTCGTCCTCCAAATCCTCCGCCCCGCTTTCCGCTGCCAGATTAAATATCTCGTCTAACGACTTGCCATTTTTTTCAATACTTATTCTTCCTTTATTTGTAAATTGGTAAGAAACAGATCCCCTCTCTCCAAAACTTGCCCCCTCTTTGTTGAAAATACTTTTGATCTCGCTCGTTGTTCGCAGTGAATTGTCCGTGACAGCTTCAACTATAACGCTTACTCCGCCTGGCGCAAAACCCTCATAGACAACCTCTTCCACTCCTCTTCCCTCCTCGCCAGAAGCTCGCCGAAGGGCTCTTTCGATATTTCCTTTAGGCATATTAGCCTCACGGGCTTTTTCGATTGCAATTCTTAACCTAAAGTTGTTTTCCGGATCCGCAACTCCCCCTGACCTTCTGACAGCAATTGTTATTGCGTTTGAAATTTTCGTAAAAGCAAGGCCCCTTTTTACATCGGCAGCACCCTTTTGTCTTTTTATCGTCGCCCACTTAGAATGCCCACTCATAACCAATATTATACCTTTTTCATATTGACTTTTGCAATAAATTGCAGTAGAATACCTAACAGCTATGCCATCAAAAAATCTAGCAATTCAAACGGCATTAGCTGGAGACTGGCAAAACGCAACTTCAATAAACAAGGCTCTTCTAAACGATAATCCAAACGACATCGAAGCCCTAAACCGTCTGGCATTTGCATTTACAATCCTTGGCAAAATCAAACAGGCAAAAGCAACCTACAAAAAAGTTCTAGAGTTGGATTCACTTAATCCAATAGCCATTAGAAACATGAAGCGGCTTACAGATACCAAAACTTTGAGTAAAAATACCAACAACCAATCCATCCCTTATGTTCGCAATACTTTTCTTGAAGAAACCGGAAAAACTAAAATTATAGAGCTATTTAATCTGGCCCAACCGCGCATTATTGCAAATTTACGGATCGGACAACCTCTCACCACTTCCATAAAACGTCTCAAAGTTTTTATTCACGACATAGAAAAACAATATATAGGCGCGTTGCCGGACGATATAGGGAAAAGGCTAATTAGATTTATAAAAGGAGGGAATCAATACGAGACTTTTGTTCGGTCGGCAAATAATCATTCTGTAGTTGTTTTTATAAAAGAGAAAAAAAGAGCAACACGCTTCAAAAACCAACCATCTTTTTTGCAAAATAATGATAAACCCTCGGTTTTAAATCACTCCCCCCGCGAATCGGAAGAATCCTGATTTAGAAAGTCAACGGATCCTTATTGTCCTCTCCAATTATTATCGTGATATCCGCGATTGATTGCTTACTCGAAATAGTAGGTTTGAAGCCCAAAACTTTATTTAATTTATCAACCGTGAAGGTTTTTTTGCCATTATACAAAATGAGGGATTCTTTTTGTGGATTGTTATTCCGAGTCGAGACCTGTATTACGCCTCCTCCCATATTGGCAATAAGCTTTGCAAGTCTTCCGCCCAAACCGCCTATATCTGTCGTATTAATAATTTCAATTGTTTGATTTTCTTTTTCAATTTCTTCATCTTTAAATATCTTCTCAACAATCTTGTCGATCCTATTTTCATCCCAAGATATGGAAATACTGTAAACCTCTATATTGTTTAAAGCTGTAGTTTTTGAGGCAAAAACAAGTCTTAATATGTCTATAATGGTGAGGTTTGTTTTTATTTTATTGTAGCTAAATAAAATATCATTCATTAAGCCTGATATATCTTTGTCTGTTTTAAGTGAATCACCCATTATAAATCCATCCATGGGGATTTTTAAAAACTGTCCTAATTTTAAATCTTTTTTTCCATCCTCTATCCTTAAGGTGGATATTGAATGATTATTCGGAGAGAAAGATATAACTTCAAGATTTTTGTTGTTTGAAACACTTATTGTGAAGCGATTATTTCCGTCAAACTTGCTTTGCCTTATTACAGACGCCACTTTTAAAACAGCAGATATCAAAATGATTACAAAAACAAAAAGTACGAACAAAACCGCAAATTTTGTATTGTTTTTTTTAACACGCGCCTTTTTTATCATTTTTTAGTAACCTTTTGGTTTCTTGGAAACAATCTCGGGCATGACAATTGTTGGCGCGCCCATTCCTATAGATGAAGCGGAAATGTTTTTATTCGAATCTTTTTTCTTTTTTTTCTTTTCTCCTTTGTAAAATCCTCCAAAACTCCCCATAATAAATCACCACCTGTTAGAAACTCTTAACGAACCCGACTTGTCGGGAGAGTTCTAGAGTTTCTTACATCCGCCCAAAAGTGCAGCACGAGGCGTATTCGAATAGAATTGTAAAGCCGAGTGCTAAACTTAGACGGATCCATATAATACTACCAATAAACAAATGCGAAATCAAGATTCAAGCTTTTCTAAAAATTGGCTCAGCTGCTCCGGCAATTGGCTTTCGAATGAAATAACCTCGCCGCTTTTTGGGTGATAAAAACTAATTTTTGCCGCGTGGAGAAAGATTCTGGACAAAATCTTCCGATCGTTTCTTGCGGTTTTCCTGCCTCCATAAAGAGGATCTGCAAAAATCGGATAACCAAAATATTTTAAATGAACTCTAATCTGGTGCGTTCTCCCCGTCTCCGGATACAACTCAAGAAACGTCAATTGTTCATTAGAAATTAGAAATTTGAAATTAGAAATTACGCGGTAACGCGTTACCGCTTCCCTTCCCTCTGCCAAAACGCCAAATCTTTTCCTATTCCAGGGAAGCCTTCCAACCGGAACATTAATTTCTCCTTCTGGAATCTTTACTTCCCCATGAACAAGCGCTAGATATGTTTTTTTAACTTTTCTCTCTTTAAATTGTTTCTGCATATTTTCAAACGCTTCCGGAGTTTTAGCAACCAAAAGAATTCCCGAAGTCTCCTTATCCAATCTATGAACAATCCCCGCCCTATTCGAAAATTCGAAATTCGAATCTCGAAATTCGAAACCGTTTTGGTCATTTGAATTTTGTATTTCTGATTTGTTTCGTATTTCGGATTTTGGTATTCGGATTTTCAAATACTTTTCTACCCAATCTTGAAGTGTTTCCTCGTCTTTCGTAGTATCCGATTTATTTACAATCATCCCCGCAGGCTTATCCAAAACCAAAATATCATTATCCTCAAAAATAACCTTCGGCTCCATAGTTTTAATTCCTCTTCAGTTTGAGTTTTTTTATTTTTGTCAAAAGCTTCTCTTGTCTAAATAGAAAAACTAAAGATGCATAAAGCGTAATCACTAAAATAAGGTCTTCCAGGCCTAAATTGAACATATTTTTTCCTCTTGCCATGAAGCCTGAAATCAGAGATATTAAGGAAAAACAAATTAGAAATATAAGCCCGATTGTTCCATCCTTTAGTCTCCCTGACAAAAGACGGGGTAATAAAATTTTGATTAAAATAAAAAATAAAACAGTGTAAACCAAAACCAAAATTATTGGTCCCATCTTGAATAAATTTTCCCCTTCCAGCAAAAAATAGCCAATTATGCCTATTGGCAAACTGCTTAGAAAAGAAATGGAAAAATAATCAATTAACCTACCTATAGGTAATTTTAGTTGCTTGCATATAATCACCAAAAACAATACTCCTCCAGCAACAGCGCCCAAAAGAGAAAGCCCAGGAAAGTATGGAAAAAGCAAGAAAACTAAAGGATTCAAAAAGTCCGAACTTGGATTTAAAATTACATACAAAATCCGAGACGAAGTTAAAGAGACTGCAAATGCAACAAAGGATATGTTAAAAACTACATCTAATGTTACGTCTTTCCTGATTAAAACAAAATCATCACGCGTTAAAACGAAAAGTGCGAAAAGAAAAATAAAAAAACAAAGTAAAATAACAAGAATTAATAAGTGCATAATTTTTTACGCGAAAACAAAGAAAAAAATACTAACAATGATCATAATTACTCCAACTCCGGTTACAACTGTTCCTACTCCAATAATATCTGCAAGTCCTCCGGCAAGAACTACAGGCAAAAATGATACAACGCCGGTTAAAGCATTCAACAATCCATAAATTCTCCCCCTTAGTTTTTCGGTGGTTTCCGTCTGAAGCGTTGCGTGTCCCGGGATAAATATTAGTGAAATTGCAAATCCAACTAATACGGAAAAAATAATTAAAATAGGTAAGACGGAGGCAACGTTTTCCGCTTGCGCAAATAAGGCAAAAATTACTCCGGAAAGCAGAAATCCTATCCCCGATAGCCATCTGAACTCAAATTTCTTTCCAATACTCCCCAGTAAAAATGCCCCGATTAGCATGCCAAAAGCCGCAGGAGCAATAAGCAAAAGCGAAAGTCTTTCGACTTCAACATTAAGAATTGTAGCTACGTACCCGGGACCCAAAACAGCAAACATAAAGATTACTGCCTGAGCGATAGTCAGTACAACCAATGCCTGAACAACTTTCCTTGTTTTTTTAATAAATGGCAGTATTTCATGTAATTCTTCAAAAAACGATGTTTCAATGTCTTTTGATTTATAATCCCGATTTCGATATTGCGGTTTTATGGGCAAAATAAAAAAAGCGCTTGCAAAAAAAAGGAAAGATAGAAAAATAATTGTATATGGCTTACCCAAAATTAGAAGAAAAGATCCTGCAAATATGTATCCCAGGAACATTGTCGCGTAAACACCCAAATATAAAACAGAATTTGCAGACATTATAAAACGCTTTGGAACAAGAAGCGGAACAACTGCCGATCCGGCAGGAATAAAAAATTGCGTTGTGAGAGCTATTAAAAAAGTTATGGTGTACATAAATCCAACATGAAGATTTGGAACTAAAAATAACAAAATAAGAATACTTCTGATAATATTTGTAAAAAACAGGATTTTTCTTTTATCCCACCTGTCAACATGCACTCCGGAAATTAAACTGAATAAAACCGCGGGAATTGTGAAAGAAAGAATTACAGCTGAAACAGCGGTATTCGAACGGGTAAGTCCATAAATTATAAAAATTAAGACAAAATGCTGCATGTTAAACGCGAGGTTTGAGAGGAATTGAGAAGTTAGTATTAAAAGAAATGGCTTGATCCGTAATACGCGTAAAATATCATTGCCAATAATTGCCTTCTTGAAAATCTCCATATTGCTTTGACGATAGATGGTGGAAAGTAGAAGGTAGTAATTTGAGGTTAGAAACTAGAAGATAGAAAATATCCAATCAATCATCCATCCTCCATCTTCAAAATACCATTCTCTACCTTCAATCTTCTACCGTCCATTTCGTTTGACTCTTATCAATCCCGAACATGGAATAACTTTGACTCCCCTTTTCTC
>MFNZ01000027.1:12522-29907 GCA_001782195.1 Candidatus Levybacteria bacterium RIFCSPHIGHO2_02_FULL_37_13 | reverse complement strand
ATGCTACATCAGCGTATTTCCTGTTATCTTCAATGCTTATATCTACTGGCTCCATCTCCATATGGAGCTATTTTACCACGTCTGTATTCATGGTTCGATCCACGTTGTGCCACATTTCTTAGCAACATCTTGAAACGCTTGAGGTATAACCCCAGTATTGTAATATTCTTTCTTGAGGTCTTCCATTTCCTCAATAGTATAGTTATTTAATATTTCACTGTATAGACAAATACAAGCTTTTGCCTTATGCCCACCAGCAGCACAATTGTTAATCATATTTTCCCACTCTGTATCTGAAACTGTTGTTTTTGGTGCAACAATCGATACGGAATTTATGATCGGAGATGGTGATGCTACAACTTTTTGTTCTGAGTCATTACTGTATTTTGCTGGGTTGATCTTAATCAGTATAATAGCACCTAAAACTGGAAATGCAACAAAAATTACAAGGAGGATAAGAATAATTGTTCCCCAACTTATTCCTTTCTTCTTGTTGCCATGTAATTGAGTGCGATAATTCTCCTGTTCTCTCACCTGTTTTCTATATGCTTCTTCTTCCTCAATTTGTTTTTTATCTTCGTCTGATAAATTCATAAGTCAATTGCTGTTATATGCATCTACAATCTGCCAGATATGAATAATAACACCAGGAATAATCAAAAACATATAACCAATTATTGTAAAAAAGAATATAACAATCCCTTTCCCTACTTGTCCTTTGATAAGCTGACCTAAACCTGGGATGAAGAATGAAAGTATGGCAGGAACTCCATGCTTTTGAGAACTTGTTGGTTGAGTTGAAGCGTATTGTGATCTTATTCTTTCCTCTTCCTCAATCTTTCTTTTTTCTTTTTCTGTTAAAGCCATACTGTTATACTAAAATGTTTTTAGCTTCAAGTCAAGCACCAAATTTGGCATCCGTACCATAGATTGATATTGGCACAAAAGCCATACTTTTAGCAAGAGGTAAAAATATGGCTAACATTTACGAAAAGGTTGGTGAAAACATAAGATCATTAAGGAAAAGGGTGGGATTATCACAGGAAGAATTGGCAAATAGAGCAAAACTTGATTTGACTTCAATAAGTGAGATAGAGAGTGGCTCAAGAAACCCATCCTTAAAAACCCTCTACAAAATCTCTCTCTCCTTAAAAATTCCACTAAAAGAATTATTTAGCTAATTGTCGCCTAATATTTCGTGATATAATACCTATTGTTTATTATTTTGTTGTATTATTTAATAATATGAAGCTCTTTAAATTGATAGTTGCAATCAACTATACGGAAATTCCCAGCGGACTTAATTACAGAACAAAGCTACTCACCTTACTTACAGGAAAAGAACAAAATGCAGGAAAACTTCCTTTTGGTGAAAATTTTGAGCTAAGAGTCAATGGTAAGAAACTTTTTTTAAATGTAGGGCTTGATAAAACAGGATTTGAAATAAATCAGCCAGAGAGTGAGCAGGTGGCAATAAATGAAGGAATTTCTTTTTTCAAAAAGGTCTACAACTTTGCCCAATGGAAAACCATTGACAGAATAGGAGTTAGAAGTTTTTGGGTTGATACATATAGTATTGAGTTCTCTAAGCTGATTGAGTTATACAAAGAAAAGTTTTTTAGAGAAGTCCCTCTCATTTCAAGAGCTCCAGATGTAGCATTCGCCTTAACATTGAAAGATGGAAATAGAAAGATAAATTTCAACACTGGACCTATGCAAAAGAAACAATTAGTTGAGGTATTTCTTCCTCAAGCACCTTTTGAAGAAAAGGATGTACCTGAAACATTTGCTTTCGTTGACCATGATTATTATTTGTTGGAAAAAAATGAATATAAAAATGCGTTTCTCGAGAAGTTTGTAAATAATGCTGTTTTACTAGCGAAAACAAAAGCTTCGGAAACTTTCAAAATATTGAGAGGAAAATAATATGAGTTCTCAAGTACTATCACTTTCTCGGACATGGATATCAGATACTAACGAGATATCTTTTCCAGCAGTCTTGAGTGAAGGAAAAACAATAACTGTTGATGATATTGACCTTAATATTCCACAAGCTCAGTCTATTGCTATAGCGTTCCAAGAAGCATATAAATCGCATCCGCCCTCTTTTGTTATAAGTACGGTATTAGTTCTGATAGGTCTTGCAGATATTTTGATGTTTTTAGAATCGTCTATCTATTTTTTTCATCCTTATATTGCGCTTGGGCTTATGGTTACGGGAATAGGAATGTTATCAACAATGTATGTAGCAAATAAATGAAAAAAAGTAAAAATGAGCAAAAAAATCAAATTAACAGAACCTATCTCAGGCATCATCAAACAAACAACTGAACTTATCAAACTTATATCTAGAAATGAATTTGAAACAGGTGCAGGAAGAGTTAATGTTACATTCGGAATATTATTGTTTGTATTAACACTCGTAATAATTATTCCAGACTATATTTTCGGATTTATAAATGCATTTTTAATCACATTTAATAGAAAATTGCTTCCCCAACTTCCAGAGCTTGGAATTATGGCCTATCTATTTCTTCTTCTCGCATTTTTTGCATGGTGTGTTTGGTATGTAGGTAGATCTGAGAGAACAAAGCGAGACAAATGATGAAATTTGGCCTTAGAACGCCATCCTTAAAAAGAAGAATTGCCGCAAGAACGTCTTGGAAGAGAATGGTAAGACATAGTATGGGACTTAAAGCTCCGCGAGGTATGGGATTGCTTACCAATCCCAAAAGAGCCTTATATAATAAAATCTATCATAAAACAACAATAGGAATAGATGACTTATTAAAAGGTAGTAAGCAATCCGCCAAGCCAGTAAATCAGCTTAACGGGAAACGGATGACTATTGCTACTAATCCTGACGGTTCGGTGATCTGCCCAAGATGTAAGACCAATATGGGGCAACCCGTGGCAAAAGGACTATTCATCAAAAAACAAGTGTATGTCTGTCCCAACTGCAAACTTGAAGCTAAAATTACAAGAAAAACAGGGTAGACAAATCATTCTAAAAGCCAAAGTTCCGGCTGCTATGAGTGAAGGATTCTTTCTTACTAATACAGACGAGTATAATCTGCTCCATAACACTGCCATTGACCGAAGACAAGATAAGACTCAGGTTTTGTACAATGGCATTGTAAGCTACTTTGCTTTTCACTAAGATAAATAGTACGACGATATTGCATTAGAGTTTTACTCTTGAATGGGGTTTTCGCCAAACGAACCCGCAATGAGAATTTTAAAAAATCCTCTAACTAACTTTTTGATTTTTCGTAGCGAAGCTTTCGTCAGGCTTTTCTGAATGTTCTTCTGCAAGTAAATCATCAATAATCTTTTCAACTTGTTGTATTTTATTGCTTACTTCTCCGCTTTGTTCGATTGGCATCTTTGCTTTCCCCTCTGTTCTATCAACTATTTCTCTATAATCAGCTAATTCTTTTCTTGCAAAAGTAATTCTTTCATAAGCTAAAACTTGGGCAATCGTCCTCTTATCAGGAGGGTTTTTTTGTCCCCATTCTTTAAATTCTTTTTCATTCATTTTTAGAAAAAACCTTAAACAATAACTTTGTGAATTCTCTGGACTCCAATAGCCACTCTTATTTATATCTTCTGGTCTTTCCTGAAAACCACCTTTTCCAGTAGGATTATTATTGTTTTTAACTTGGTTACTAGTTGAATCACTCATTTTTTACCCCCAACGCCTGCCATTTTGCGCGATTATAGCACAGCTTAAACATTACCATGTGATACTTCCTTATTAAGGCTATGCAGAAACTGAGGGTAAATTTTGAAGTATTGGATACCAGTGGAAAATGTAGTCTTGAATGCGGTTCCAACTTATTTCGTCAATCTCCACAACGTAAAATCCTTCGTTTCATAAATGAAACTTCAGGATCACGTTGCAAGCTTTTTTGCAACCATTTTCAGGAACAGTAATTTTACGGTAGCCACGTGAATTCGAACAAAGTGAGAATTTTTACGTGGCAATTCTTGAGCCCTTCGGCGTAAAAGCCGCGTGGCGGCCACGCCGCTCTACGCGGGCCATGTTGCAAGCATTAAAGCAACTTGCGATTTGGTTAAAAGAAGGGCTTTTTTAATGGCAACTTTACGGCAGCCACGTGATTGCAAGCAAAGCGAGCAATTTTACGTGGCACGATCTATAATCAAATTGTGTTCTACGTTTACATTCTCCAAAGCGAAAAAGACAAAAGTCTTTATATTGGTTACTCGCCAGATTTGAGAAAAAGATTAGTCAAGCATAACAAAAATCAAGTTACTTCTACAAAATATAAAACTCCATGGAAATTAATTTATTACGAAGCTTATCTCGAAAGAAAAGACGCAACAGGTCGTGAACGATTCCTAAAAAGCGGAGCTGGCTGGAGATTTATCAATAAACAAATTAAGCACTATTTAGAAAAATCTTCCTTGGATTAGAGAAAATAAGAGTTCTATTTTACTGCTTACATTTCTCGTCTTGGCTTTGCTATTTTCATATTATTATTTTGTACATATATGCTATTTAAAGACTATCATTACCTCTCTGCTCAATTTTTACTTAATAAGATCCCAATTATTCAAGTAATAATCCAAGTTTTTTTCTTTTAAATAGTATTTATGATCTCTTACTTTTATATAAATCATATACCCTTCCTCCGTGACTTCAGCGATGCCTTCTCTTATCCAATCGTTTACTATATGAAATGGAAGAATTAAGAATTCTCTTTTCTCGTTTGATAGAAGGACAAAAACATAATAAACATTACCTCTTCCAGTCTTTTCAAATGAACTTTTGGTAATTTTAATTGCTTGATTGTTATCAGTATCTTTATGTTTAACTTGAAAATAGAAGGTATTATTATCTTTTACCGCAAGTATATCTAGTCCCTCGTCTACGGGTATATTTGCTGCCTGAAATCCACGATATAATAATTCTGCAGTTACATGAATTTCTGCAGCTTCTCCCCAATACCTACCCTTTCCTCCTAAAAAATCAGATTTTTCTATTAACTTGTTTTCATCTTCAGCTTTTATTCCGTCTTTTTCGATTAGCTTGATTGCTTTCCTCAATCCTCCAAATCTTGTTTTATATATTGACCATGAAATTTTGTAATCTGAATACTTTTTATATAATTTAGTATCATCTAGAAAATCAAAAACTCTTGGATTACGTTTTAATTTAGTCCTTAAATCTCTAAGATAATCAAGGAGTTGTTCGTTTGTTATTCGCATCGCTGCTGCCAATTTTGATGAAGGTAAGCTTGCAGCTTTTAGCGCATTGGCAAAACCACGATAGTGATATTGCATAAAATATTCTAACTTGGGTACTCTGCGAAGATCTTCCAAAGTGAGATATTTTCTTGTTTTTAAATTGGAGGCAAGCTTCTTGAGATGTGAAATAACCTCATTCTTATCCACATGCACACTCTAACATTCTAAATGATTATTGTCAATATCACGATCTACAACTGTTATTTATAACCTGCATTAGAGGTATATAAGATAATTAAATTCAATAAGTTGTTCCAATATTGCCTTGTGTTACCTACCTAAATATCTTAAAGCGAAGCTAGGCTCAAGCCCTGCAATATCGAGTACCAGTTGAGAATATACTCCTCAATTCAGTTCCAAGATATTTCAGGAATGTCCAAAACGATTGTCTAGATTGAACTGGCAATCTTTTTGCTACATTTGTTTTTACTTTTTATATCATCCTCATGCAGGCAATGCGCACATGTCTTGCATACTTATTGCACATGTTATACAATACTTATATACAGGCAAAATGCCTATGTATTGCCTATGAATTGCATTTATTAAACATAGGCAATTTGCACATATATTGCCTATGTATTGCCTATATACTAACTGTTTGCTATGGAAAACTATAAACTAGAAAAACCAGACTTAAATAAAATTGATAAGGTAGCAGTCTTGCAGAAGTATACCGAGAATCAACGCAAGTATCTCCCTTATATCCTGAATGCTTCAGAGCCTGAATATCTTTACTGGGATACTCTTAAGTATAAATCAATTCCGGATGATTTAAAAAGAGAAGAATTTTGGTATCTAGTAAAACAGATAAGACAATTATCTTCTAGACCTACCCAAATAAAGGCAGAGAATGGAGATTTTTTTACATGGTTACGATTAACATATACAGATGAATTTCTTCATAAGATTGACGTACACACCGGAGGACAAATTTTTGCACCATACGAAGCTATAAAAGAAGAAAGTAGACAAAAGTTTATTGCAAGAGGAATATTGGAAGAAGCAATTGCTTCAAGTCAATTAGAAGGAGCAAACACGACCAGAAAAGTTGCAAAAATGATGATTCTGGAGAATAGAGTCCCCAGGAATACGTCAGAAAAAATGATTGTTAATAATTACAATACGATGAAAACACTTGAACAAGATTATAAAAATAAAGAACTATCAGTTGACTTATTATATGAAATTCACGGTATGATAACAAAAGATACGGTTGCTACAGATGAGCAGAATAGATTCCGAAAAGATGTTGATGAAATTGTCGTAAGAAACAATAAGCATATTGCACATATACCACCGAAAGAAGAATTTCTAAACGCAGAGATAATTAGATTAATCAACTTTGCGAATGATAAAGAAAATATCACATTTACTCATCCTGTAATTAAAGCTATATTTCTCCATTTTTGGATTGGATATTTACATCCATTTACAGATGGCAATGGAAGACTAGCAAGAGCATTATTTTATTGGTATTTATTGAAAAAAGACTACTGGACATTCATGTATCTTCCTATATCATCTATTATTAAAAATTCTCCTGTTCAATATGCAAATGCATACATATATTCCGAGCAGGATAGCTTGGATATAACATATTTTTACGACTATCATATAAAAAAAATTATGCAATCCTTGGAGGAATTTAAAAATTATGTTAATAAAGTAAATGCTGAAAATAAACAAATTGATGTAACATTAGGAAAAGAAATTACATTAAACGATAGACAAAAACAACTTATACATTATTTACTTTCCGAAGCTAAGGGAGGTTATGTTTCAGCTTCTTCCCACATGTCTCTTAATAATATAGCTAGAAGAACTGCATTTTCAGATCTTAAACAACTAGAACAAAAAGAATTGTTAGAAAGTAAAAAAGAAGGTAAATATACAAGGTATTATGTTTCAGATAAATTAAAAGATCTTGCATTAAAATCAATAATTACTGACTCTGAATAAAAACATTATACTCAGACTGTCCACAATTAACCCGTATCACTTAGTTCCTGTTCGACTTCTCTTTGAATATCTTTTTTCTTGATCGTTTCCTTTTTGTCGTATTGTTTTTTGCCCTTTCCTAAGGCAATTTCCAGTTTTATAAAACTTTTAGTTGTATATAGAGAAACTGGAACGAGGGTTAGATTTTGGCCCTCGGTTTTGGATTTTAGAGCAATAATTTCTTTTTTATGAAGAAGCAGCTTTCTTGTACGTTTCTCGTCAAATCCTTCTGGTCTTGCATATTCATAAGGGAAAATCTTTGCATTTATAAGATACGCCTCGCTTCCCATAATTCGCACATGGCTTCCTGTTAAATCCGCGTGTCCCAAGCGCACAGCCTTGACTTCTGCCCCAATTAAGTTAATTCCGGCTTCAATTTTTTCCAGGATCCTATAATCATAAAAAGCCCGCCTATTCGTTATTTTCATCTTTCGACTCCGTTCAAGATAATCCTGAGTTTATCGTAGGATCACAGTTTAATAATACTCGAACGAGGTTAAAAAGTCTATAATAATAGCAAAGCTTGCAATGAAGAAAACGATTTTATTGGTTATAATTATCTTTTGGCTAAGAGGCGTATTGTTGCTTGATCCGGACTTTGGCTGGCATATCCGAATGGGTGAGATTATAGAAAAATCCGGAATTCCAAAAACAGACCCCTTTTCCTATAGCATGCCAAGTTATCCATTTGTAGATCATGAATGGTTAACAAATATTGTTCTTGCAAAATTGTATCCAATGTTGGGCGCAAATGGGCTAGGTATTGTTTTTGCTTTTCTTGTAGCGTTAGCATTATTTATACAATCCTCATATCTTTTTAAAAAATGGGCTTTTGTACCTTTTGTTTTAGTCGCGGGTTCTCTTTTCCCATTTTTTGGCATCAGGCCGCAAATCATCACATGGGTTTTCTTTTCTGCTTTACTTTTTCTATTATTTAATTCAAAAGGTTGGAAATGGCGTTTTGTATTGTCGTTACTTTTTCTTGCATGGTCAAATCTTCACGGAGGTTTTGGATTAGGAATTGTTGCGTTGTTGGTTGTAATCATGGTTCGTATGTGGGTGCAAAAAAAACTTGTGTTTGGCGATATTATACTTGTTGTTTCGTCTATTACAGCAACGCTTATTAATCCATACGGGATCTATTTATGGAAAGAACTATGGATGTCAATTTCAGACCAATCACTTCGGTTTAGTATATCAGAATGGAAGATAGCCCTTTTTATTCCTAGTTTTACATTATGGGTTTTTGCTTCGCTTTCTACAGGGTTGGTATTAAGGTATAGAAGAAGATTTTTACTCTCTCAGCTTGTTTTGTATATTGTTTTATTAATTGTCGGCGTTTCCAGCATTCGACATATGCCTATTTGGTTGTTAATAGCGTTTCCAATGACTATAAAGACTTTTGGTTTGTTTGCGGAAGAAGCAAAGGATTATAAGGGTGGAATAGAGCGGCTTAGCAAGCTATATAAAATTTTTGCAATTCCTGTTGTTTTTGTTGTGGGCTTGGAAATAGCAATAAGCCTAAATGCAGCTAATTCTTTAAGAGAAGAAATTTTTTATCCAAAACAAGCAGTAAGAATTCTTAAAGATCAAAAATCATGCGGGCAAGTATTTTCTACTTATGGTTGGGGAGGGTACTTAATCTGGAAATTGCCGGAAAAAAAAGTTTTTATTGATGGCCGTATGCCAAGCTGGAGAAGGGACTCTGCTCCGGTATTCGAAAGCAATTATGCTTTTAAGGAGTATAACGAAATACTGCGAGGAGAAAGTTCTGTTAATCTTGTAATTGAAAAATATAATATCGACACATTTCTTTTGCCTGTTGAAAAATTGGAAGAAAGCTTGACAGGGTTGTTTAAAAAACAAGACAAAGGATATGAAAAATTCATAAAACAACTAAAACAAAACGGTATGGTAGAAATATATAAAGACAACGTTTCGGTTATGTATAGAAGCAGGAATCCTAAACAATGCTCAAACCCTAGACTTCTTTAACTTCGAATTTTTTTTCAAAGTAATATTTACCTAGATACTCCTTGTTTGACGTATTGACGGATCAGGCTCTGATATGGAACGTCCAATTTGTTTGCCTTTTCCTTTACTTTTCCAATCAGTTCTTCAGGAAATCTGATAGAAATTAAGCGCTTACTGCGTTTCAGCAGAGGAAAGCGTACTCCTCTTTTGAAATCAGATGGATCAAAGTATTCAGACAAATTAAGGTTTGACCAAAATTCTGCTTCTTCTCTTTCGCTTTTGAATTTAGGCACTACGAGTCTTTTTTTCATACAATTTCACCTCCTTTTTGTTGATATCTCTTGCGGAAATGACGCGTATTTTATTTCCTCTTTTGGTAAATACCTGATAAAGCAATCTTCCTTCTTTTGTCTTGCCGATAGTAATGAATCTATTTTCAACTATCGAGTGTTTTATGTCTTCATTTAATACGTTCTTTGTATCAAAAAATATTTCTTCTGCTTCAGCCGGCGTCACATTATGCCGGGCTATATGTTCGGTATTTGCATCATCCCACTCAAAACCAACAACATTTTTTAGTTTCGATACAGCCATAATATCATATATACACTGTATATACAAATATACAGGAGTAAAACTTATTTGTCAATGGCTAATTTTTCATAAAGAGATTACTTGCCGATGATAATGAGGGCGTCTTCGGAGGAGTTTTCGGGTAGGTCGGAGGATGTTTCACCGATAGTGTAGTTTTTAGATAAATCACCTTTAAGAATATCAAGAAATTCTTTTTTAGCCTCCTTGACTTGAATTTTTGTGTTTTTATAGTCGTCTCTATCTGCGTTTCCGGTTGAGACAACATTGTATCCCAAGCCTTTGAGAAAATCAGATGCTTTAGCCGCGGCGCCTGTAACTCCGCTTCCGTTCTTTACTGCGATAGACAATGTTTTTTTCTCATCCGTAGACTTCTCAAGAGAAGATATAGATGATAATTTTTCATTTATATTTTTCAGAAGGTTTTCAGCTTTTTCTTTTTCTTGAGATTTTTCAGGCAGTTTGTCTTTGTTATCTTGAATTATTTTTTGGGCTTCCGAAAGTGATTCTTTTGCCAGGCTTTTACTCAAGTCCAAAAGACTGCTGCCCTCATCGTATTTTTTTGAAGCGCTAGCGTAAACTTCCTCAAACAACGCTTTTGTTTTTGAGTCATTTTGTTTTTTAACAGCAAAAAAGATGCTTGTTATAAGAACAATTAAGATAACAACAGCAACAGTTAAAAACTTTTTCTTAGAGTGGCTAAATTGAGCAAAAGAAACAGGAACCATTTTTTTAAAAAAAGGAGCCTTTAATTGGGGTTTTTCTATTTGTTGTTTTGTTTCTTCTTGCATTATCGGTTGAGTTGTTTGTTTGGAATACTTAACAATAAATGCCGCTGCGCCCGCATCGTCTTTTTCGTGAATCTTAGGTGTTAGCGCTTCCGCAATCTCGGCAGGTGTTAAATTGCCTAAAGACGAAGAAAGAAATGTTGGATCAACAATATCCAAAAAGTCATGAGTTGCCAGAACTATTAAGTCGTTGTCCTCAAGCTTGCCTGAAGATGATGTAACGGTTGCTAAGTCTTCGTTTGTTCCGTCTAGAATCGTGCCAAATTTTCCTCCCCTTTTGATGAACACTTTCCCGTTTCCTTTTGCGAATGAATATAAGATATTGTCGATGAAAACAACCGCTGTAAAAGAAGGTGTGACTTCATCCGGTATTTCTTTAAGAGTTGTTATAACCGCTTGCTTAATGGATTCAAGATTTTTAGTTTCGATAGTAAAAAATTCTTCTTCCAATCTTTCTAAAACGTTTTTTCCAAATATGCTGAGCGAATCAGGGGATTCTTCATCTTCTTTGGAATCTTTCTTTAGCGAAAGAGTGGCAAAAAGCTTTCCGGCATTATAAGCCTGGGACCAGATAGTGGGTTTTGGAAATGCGACAATTTTTGAGAAAACAAGATTTGTATCTGCCATTCCTTTTACAGTATAACAAGTGCTGTTAAAAAAAGCGAAAGGGCAAGAATAAGATTGCCAAGGGCAATTGCTGCAAGCACTGTTGAAGCAAATGATTGTTTTAGAATATTGTTCATTAATCTTACCTGAGTTAAGACAATTATGGAGAATATTATGTAAAGAATTAGAAAGACAAGTATTGCAATTTTTAAAATAAGGTTAAATTGGGCAGCATCAAATAAAAACGGCATATCAGGCCTTATGAGCATCCTTTCCTATAAGATCACCTATAATGTGAGCTGCCCTTCGGGGTTGCGGCACAGATAGAGCTTCAAAGCTGAGTTCATTTCCGGCTGTTTGTACAAAAACATCACCGTAATTAAAAAGAGAGCGAATAAATCCTATCTGATCGTAATTTACATCCTGCACATGACTTAATTTGGTAAACGCAACGTTGTGGATTACTATATTTGAATAATCGATATCAACTATCCTTTTTTGAGTGACAATAAACACGTTATAGAACCAGCTTAAGAAATTTATAAAAGCATACGCAAATACCGCAAGGTAATAGAACGACAGGAGTATTAGAGTAAATCGCAGAGGAAGATTGATAGTTCCTAAGAATTGAAATTCGGATCTAAATATTAAAAACAACATCGGAATTAAAAGAAGAGCGACAGATATAAGTATCCAAAGCAAATTGGTAATAAAATGCCGTCGTAGAAAAAGAAGTATTTTTTCATCGGACGCTTGCTCCGCAAAAGCTATTCCAATAGGGTTTTCGCAAAAAGCCGAGAGCATGCGGACGTTATAGGAATGATTTGCGGATAAAGGAGTTTCGCTTTTCGTATTCTCGGGTTTTACAAAAATATCTGGCATATACCCCTCCTTTTATTTCCTTTCTATATTATATAACGGTGATTTTATAGATATGTATCCCGGCGCTCTTAGATTAAAAATCTGTTTAAAGTCCGAGCCTCCAATTGAGATTTCACCGCGATTTGTATTAAACGTAACAGTTGCTGTCTTTCCCTCATTGGAGTATACCACAGATATGGAGTTGATCGAATTTACAGCTCCTCCCCCCTTGCTTTCCGCATAGTCTTTAATCTCATTAATTGAATAGGGATTCCCTCCCCAGCAGCTGGTTGTTATTGGAGTAATCCTTCCATTATCAACTCCGCTTTTGTTTTGGATAAGATAGGCGTTTAGAATATCTGACATTTCTTCTAGATTTAACCATGGGTGCGAGTGTCCGCAGTTGGCAGAAGAGATGCTGTAACTTTGTGTATACCAGCCTTTATAAAACCAGGGAGACGCTCCCATTTTTTCGTACGCGCCTTGTGTCCAGGAGTCTTTGGTGCCGCTTGTTGTGTCCCATCCGGAGTTATTGCTAAATCCTCCTGTTGTTGAAGAATACTGCGCATTTGGTCCGCCTTCCAAAACCCAACCCCTTGTTTCGCTTACCGCTTCTTCCCAAGCGCCTCCTTTGTTGGCGTCTTTATAAACCTGACAACTTTCGGTTGGGCAAATAGAGCCGTTTTGTCTTATCGCATATGATCTTGCCGCAACCGCCTGCGCTTTTAGGGCTTCTTTGGGAAAAGAATTTGGCATTTCATAAATACGCTTCATGTATTCATCCTCAAAGCTTCTTGTTCCGAAGCCTAAAACATTTATTGAGGAAGGGACACTGTAGCTTTTATTTAGAGTTGCTCCCGGATAATAAAAAGATAAAATTTGCTCAGCAGATTGCCCGGCTTCGGCTCTTCCTTTTGCTCCGTATTGGCTCATGCCATTTCTGTGAGTAAAAGCGCCAAAAGAAAAAGCCGCAAATGCGGGGGAAAATCCGGGATTATAGTTTGGCGAAGCATTAGGGTCGTCAGCTAAAGGAACATCGCCAACAGACGTAGTAAACGTTCCGCTTTTTGCGGATAAAATTTCCTGTTGTCTGGCTGTTAATTGAGCAATTTGACCCGATAAAACTCCCTGATACGCTTTTGCTCCGCTTATGATTTTGTCCAGTTCGGCTGACTTATTGTCAAGATCAATTTTGACAGCAGTTAATCTTGTTTGTTCGCCTTCGAGATTATTTTTCTTTGTCTCTAAATCGTTAATAGATAAAGCGATATTGGTAATAATTAATTTATCCTGATCGGTTGCTGCTTTTTGATAAGCCAAAACTTGCATAATATGTGAATAAGAAGGCAAAGATAAAAATATCAAAAGAGGAGAGCTATTGTAATTCCTGATGTAGAAATCTCTGATTGTGCTTCGCAAAACAGTTTCTTTTCTGGCCAGATTCTTATATCCATCATTTATGTTTTTCTCTTTAAGAGCTAAATCTTCTTCGATTGCGACGACCCTATCTTTTATTCCTTCTATTTGAGTCTGCATGCTGTTTAGTTGGGACTCCAGAGGTTTTGTTGCCTTAACGGATGAATCATATGCTTTTTGAATATCGGAAAGACATCGTTCTATACCTCCCAAATTAAGAGATGAGAGATTGGAACAATTTTCTTGAGCATTAGAATTTATGGCAAATATAGTTCCTAAGGTTAAGAGTATAAATAAAAAAAGGACGGTTAGAACTTTTTTCATACTGCAGATTGATTATATCAAATTATTTTTCATCTATTTTTTATCTATTGCATAAAACTATAAGAATGTGCTATATTTGTCGTAAGAAATGGAAGATACTACATTACAGCCAAATGTTTTAGATAAGCAACCCAAGCGCTCCAAGTTTATAGTTTTTTTTATAATCAGCATTATTATTATTGTTGTGATATTTGGCGGATGGAGTTTTCTTAATTCGAGAAATGAAGATTCAGAATCTCTAGATTTAACGCCTACTCCGACCGAATATCAACTGCCAACAGAAGCGCCTGAGTCTCCAACACCACAGGCAAGTCCAAGCGCAAAACCAACAGCTTTACCAACATCAAAGCCAACTCTTGCTGCAACTCCAAAGCCATCAGTTGCTCCTGTTGATCAGTCAACGAGTCTTGACAGGAGCAAGTTAACAGTTGAGGTGCAAAATGGCAGCGGGGTGGTAGGAGCGGCTAAAAAAGCAGCGGATATATTAAAAGAGTTAGGGTATGTAATTAGCGCTACCGGAAATGCGGACAATTATGATTACGCAAATATGACAATACAGGTTAAAAGCACTATGAGTAAATACCTTGCTCTTCTTAAAAAGGATTTGGAATCAAGTTACACTATTGGTATATCTTCTGCCGATCTTACTGCCACCTCTTCCGCAGACGCGTTGGTGATTGTGGGAAAGTAAGATAGAGTTATAATATGCTCGAAATAATTCCCGGGATTTTGGAAAAGGAATGGAGTGAGATTGAGAGAAAGATCAATCTCGTAAAACCGTTTGCCAAATCTGTCCACATAGATATTATTGACGGGAAATTTTCTCCCAGTACCACATTTCTTGATCCGGCTCCATTTGCCAAATACACAAAAGATTTATTGTTCGAAGTTCATTTGATGGTTGAGGAGCCAATCAATTATCTTAAGACCTTTGCAGGCGCCGGATTTAAAAGATTCTTAGGTCATGTTGAGAAAATGTCTGATCAAGCGGAGTTTGTCGCGCAGGGACAACTCTTGGGAGAAGTTGGATTGGCAATTGATGGACCAACAGATCTTTCGGCAGTTAAAGTCTCTTACTCAGATTTAGATTCTATTTTAATTATGGGTATAAAGGCAGGTGAGTCTGGACAAGTGTTTGTTCCGGAATACTTGAAAAAGATGGAGATTCTTCGCCGCCAGCTGGCGGATCAGAATGACATTAGAATTCCGATAGAAATTGACGGGGGAATTAATGATAAAACAATAACGCAAGCAAAAAATGCTGGCGCTAATCGATTTATAGCAAACAGTTTCATTTTTAACTCTCAGAACCCGCAAGTCCAGTATAAGCTATTGGAAGAAAAGCTATCGATTTCGTGAAGGAGAAGGAGAAAGGGATGGGACTGGATTACAATTAACAGAATTTTCTGTTCCTGTTATAAAATATTCAGTTCTTCCTAAACACATTTTTTCTATTACATTTGATGGTTTTGAGGGTTTCTCATCAGGCTTTCCGGTCAAAAGACTAGTCATGATTTTATTCCAAATAGGCGCTGCTCCTGTAATGCCGGATGCTAATGTCTGGCTCATTGGGCTGTTATCATTGTTGCCAACCCATGCGGCAACAACATAATCTTTAGTATATCCGATAGTCCAGTTGTCTCTTTTGTTATCGGAGGTTCCTGTTTTTACCGATACGGTTTTTCCCGGAATATTAAGCAAAGAATTGCTGCCATACGCTAAGGATCTTGCGTTATTATCAGAAAGAATGTTGGAGATAATGAACGCAATTGCTTCATCAATAATTTTTTTTCCTTGTTCTAACGGATTTTTTTGTTTTTGTTCTAAAATATTGCCTTCCTGATCAGAAATCTTTAGAATTGGATTAATATCTACTCGTATACCATTGTTTGCCAAAACGCCATAAACAGTTGCCATGTCAAGCATAGTTACATCTGCGCCTCCTAATGTTATTGATAGGCCATATTGATCTGAGTTTTCCCATGTTGTTATTCCCATTTGTTTTCCGAGGTTAATCATTGTGGAAACTCCAATTTGATTTAGGGTCTTTACCGCAGGGATGTTAAATGAATTTGCCAATGCGAGGCGAAGAGGTATTTTGCCGTAAAATTTGCCATCGTAGTTTACAGGAGAATAAGAAGGAGATCCGGGTAAAGAATAGGTAATTGGAGAATCATAAATAATAGTTGCGGGAGTAAATCCTTTAGCTAAAGCAGCGCTATATGTTACGACTTTTATGGAAGACCCCGGCTGGCGTAAAGAGATTGTTACGTTAACATTTCCGCTATTTATATCATAAAAGTCTTTGCTTCCAACCATTGCCAAAATATCGCCGTTTGTTGGATTAGTAATAAGCGTTGCTCCATTCGAAAGATTAAGGTATGAGTCGTTGTTGACCTGATCAGTCACGATTTTTTGAGCATTTTCCTGGAGTTTTACATCAAGACTTGTTATCACATTAAGCCCTTTTTTTTCAACAAAGCCTAGCCCGTATTTCTTAACCAATAGGTCTTTTACATACATAATAAAATGAGGAGCTTGTATAGAAGTTCTTGGTTTTTGGAAGACAAGATTTTCTTTTAAGGTTTCATCCGATTTTTTTTTGTCTATATAATGCAAATCAACCATTCTTGCAAGTACTTCTTTTTGTCTTTTCTTCCAAAGATTGGGATTATCTCCGTATGGAGAATATGAAGATGGCGCTCTTGGCAATCCTGCCAGAAAAGTCATTTCAGCCAAGCTGAGCTTGGTTACATTTTTTCCAAAATAAATCTCAGACGCTGCTTCAATTCCCCATGCAGTTCCTCCATAAGGAACCTGATTGAAATACATTTCCAATATTTGGCTTTTGCTGTATATTCGCTCAGCCCAAAAAGCAAGGATAATTTCTTTTATCTTGCGGTTAATACTAACTTCCGGGGTTAAAAGCGTTGATTTGATGAGTTGTTGGGTGATTGTTGATCCTCCTTGCAGCGGTTGTCCAGACAAATTTGCGATCATCGCCCGAACAATCGCGAAAATATCAAATCCGAAATTTTGATAAAAGTTTTTATCCTCGATAGCAATTGTTGCGTTTTGGAGTTGTTTTGGAATGGAAGATAAAGAGACTAATGTCCTATTTTGAGTCGCGTATATTTGATAAAGTAAAACTCCATTTCTGTCATATATTTTTGTGGTAAGTGGAGCTTGTTCAAAACTCAATGTTTTGGGGCTGGGGAGTTCTTGAAGAAAAATAACAAAAAGAAGAGGAAGAAATATAAAAATAAGAGAAGTTATAAGCCCTATAGCAAAATATTTAAACTTGTGGGAAAAGGGTAATGGGAAAATTTTAATTGGTTTTACTTTCTTTTGTTTCCTTTTTTTCTTTCGTAAGATTTTCTTTTTTAAGAAATTAAATAGTCTTGAAGACAAAATAAAAATACTTATGGCTACATTTCCAATAAAAATTATTAGCTTTAAAATAACAACAGCAATATCGATTACAACTTGCATAACGTAAAATGAAGAAATTTTTTTGTGAGCAGCGCGTTTGGATTATACAATGGGCATTATG
>MFNZ01000027.1:8844-12494 GCA_001782195.1 Candidatus Levybacteria bacterium RIFCSPHIGHO2_02_FULL_37_13 | reverse complement strand
AAATTCTCTAAATATAACTTCAAATTGCTTTTTAAAGCCTTGAAATGTAATTTTTGCTCTTTGAAAAATATCAGCTTGGCCCAAAATACATTTATAAGGTGCTATTCCTTCAATAATTCCAACGGTTAACTGAAATTTATTATTAGATATTTCAGCATAAAGATTGTTAAAGCGGTGAGATCTAAAGTTAGCTCCAACGGAAAAGCCAAGATTTGTAGGTATTTCTCTCCAGTTAATATGTAAATCTTCAGCAATTATTGTAGAAATAATTGCTCCTGTTGCTCCAGAATCGACTAGAGCAAGTGTAGGAAATTCATATTGCCCATTGATAAAAGTAACTGGAATAAGTGGAGCAAGCACAACTCTACTTTTTATATCTGGTAATGGGCTATATTTAATTGTCATTAATTATATTTTGCCGACAAAATTCCCGTATGATTCTCCAGCTGGGAAAAAATATACTTTCTTTTTTATTTTTCTTGCCTTTTCCCTAGCCTCTTTGAGATTTTTTCCACTAACAAGCACAGATTTAAAATCAGAAGAAATCCCTACCCACCCAGAAGCATATCCCTTTAAAAGTTTTACAAGATTAATTCTAATCTGCTTCATATAAAATATAGTATATCATATTTAATAATAGTTTTTTGCAAAGACTGAATTTATATTAAAGAAAGGTTTCAAGCTAGCTTCGGATTTATAATTGGGGTTATTTATGCTCAATCGGCGAATCCTGCTCAATTAAAAATAGCGTAATCCATCCATTCGGCTGAGCTCATGGTCGAAGACCCAAGGGTGTACGAGGGGGTAACCAAACTTTTTATTTTCGAAGAAGTATTACAACTGCAGATGACATTATTACTAGAATTCCTCCAAAAAGGAATAAAACCTGGAAAATTAATGCCCAATGAGCTGATTTACTTTTTGTGGTTGGTAATAAGTCAATGACCCTATCTACAATATCAATATCAACTTTCAAGTTCTTTCGAATACGTTCTCTTAAGCTAGAATCAGCAGATAATTCTACAAAAAAAACCGTATCAATCCAATGTTGAATTAATCCAAAAACTATTGACGCTCCTAGACATATCCAGCCCAGTATAAGTAGAATTTTATCTATTAATTGAATCTCCAAATTTGCCTTGGGAATAGCAACTACAGAAGCAGTTAATGGTAGAAGTATGGTTGCTAAAATAATTAGTTGATTTCTAAATTGAAAATAAGAATCATTTGCTAGTCTATTCCAAAACAGAGCGTCTGAACCTAACTTCAACTTTTCTTTAAAATTTCTATCTTCTCTATCCATTTTAAACAACCTGTCCATAATTTGGGCAGGTTATAGAAAATCCTACACTGATTTAGGACAAGAGATACTTGATTACAGCTAATAAAATAAGTATTGGTAAAATAATCCAAAGTGCATTTTTTGTAAATTTATATAATTTGGCTAAAAGATCTTGAGTTTTGAACAAATTAAGTTCTTGTTTGTCGTATTTTTTAATGTCGGGAGCAACCTCGTTAAGTCGCTCAGACAGAATTTCATATTCTTTTCTCGCAAATTTTTCTTCCCCAGTTAACTCACCAGGCATGCCAGGAATAATATTCTTCCCGTATTTTTCAACTAGCTCATTGCGGAATTCAAGCCCTTGACTCGCAGTTAAGGTCTTCCCTTTGTATTTCTGCTTGATTTGCTTTAGCCACTCCTGAGCATAGGTATTGCGTGTCATAAAGTCACGCTTTTTTTAGGTATATTAAGTTCAAACTTGCTCCTCAATGTTAGCACATTTTGAGCAGATTTTCGAGACGAGATTTGAGATCTGGTATTTTTGGAAATCATACGCTGATCACTTCTGTAAAAAAAGAATATTTTACAATTGACATTGAGAGCAAAGAAATAGCGAAAGCCTTTAGAACTATTTTTGAAATGATGTGGCTGTCAGCAAAAGAGCGATAGGTCTTGACAAGCAGAATTTGTACATGTAATATATGTACAATGGTGGACTTGAGGAAGATTGTTGGGTTTGAATGGGACGAGTGGAATATTGATAAAAGTTATAAAAAACATGGGATTAGACCAGATGAGACAGAAGAAGTGTTTTTAGATAAAGATGTACAGATAGAAAGAGACATTAAGCATCAAGAAAAAGAAGAAAGATATATTGCTATTGGCAAAACGGTTGAGGATAAAATCTTATTTGTAGTCTTTACTATGAGAAATTATGCAGTTAGGATAATATCAGGGAGAAGATCAAACAAGAAAGAAAGGAGGCTGTATGAAGAGGGCATTAAAAAGAATTCCAAAATTTAAAAATGAAAAAGATGAAAGAGAGTTTTGGCAGACTCATGATTCTACTGAATATGTAGAATATAAAAGCTTGGAAAACTGGCGTTTCCCTAATCTTAAGCTTAGCACGAAACCTATTACCATTCGTCTTCCTGAGAGTCTTATTGAAAGAGTAAAAATAAAAGGTCATAAGATGGATATTCCATATCAGTCCCTAATTAAGAAATTCATCTTTGATGGGATTGCTAAGGAGTAGGGGAAGGTTCGGGGTGGGGGCAGGTTAGACAATATGAGTCGCCTGTGGAGTCGGTTACTATCAATGCGTCTCTTTCTTCAATATTATCTGTTTGGTTAGGGCTCGCGAGATCATTAGTTGTCTTATCTATAAAAACCTTTCGCATTCCTTCTTCAGTTTTTGTTGGCTCAGTGCCTTTTATAAAATATTCAAATCGCGTTTCACACCCCGAAGGTGGAGGCAGCAGTCCAGAAAGATTACAAATTCTTTTTTGAATAACAGTGTTTGGACGCTGCAGAGATTCTGACGGTTTATCTTTTAAAATATAGCTCATAATATCATGCCAAATTGGCGCGGCTCCCGTAACGCCCGAAGCAAGCCTTGTCATAGGGCTATTGTCGTTATTGCCAACCCATACGGCAACTAAATAGGATGGGGTATATCCGATTGTCCAGTTATCGCGAAGGTCGTTGGTTGTTCCAGTTTTTACAGAGACTGTCTGATTAGGAATTCTAAGCTGGGAATTTCCTCCAAATGCCATAAGACGCGCGTTATTGTCAGAAAGAATGTCTGAGATTATAAAAGAAACACCGGAGGGTAAAACCTTTTTGCCGAATATCGGGCTTTCCGGAGGATTATATTCTTCTAAAATGTGACCATTTCTATCGATAACTTTAAGCACAGGATGAAGATTTATTCTATATCCGCCATTAGCAAATACTCCATAGCTTTCGGCCATGTCAAGCATTGTTACTTCTCCTCCTCCTAATGTTAAAGAAAGTCCATAGTCAGCATTATCGGTAAATGTTGTTATTCCCATTGCCGAGGATGTTGCGATCATTGCGGAAACCCCGTTAAGTTTTAACATTTTAACAGCAGGAATATTTATGGAGTTTCCAAGAGCGTATCGCATTTGCACTACTCCATGCCATTTTCCATCATAATTAACCGGACAATAATCTTTTTGCCCTAAAGCCTTAAAGCATATCTGTTTGTCAACAAACGGCGTTGCTGCCGTATAACCATTCATTAAGCCAAGCGCGTAATTTATGGGTTTGATTGAGGAGCCCGGTTGACGATTGGCCAATGTAACGTTTACATTCCCGTCTATTTTTGAATCAAAGTAATCCTTGC
>MFNZ01000027.1:2149-8829 GCA_001782195.1 Candidatus Levybacteria bacterium RIFCSPHIGHO2_02_FULL_37_13 | reverse complement strand
ATATCTCTCCGGTTTTTGGTATCGTTACAAGAGCAGCGCCATTTCCCACATTTAAGTCCTTAAGTTTTGCTACCTCAGAAGCAACAGCAGTTTGTACGAAATCATGAAGTTTTAGATCAAGACTTGTTGTTACGGTAAGTCCTTCTTCTTCAACTACTTTTTGCCCGTATTTTTTTATTAAGTATTCTTTGATAAAAAGCGCAAAGTGGGGAGCGCGGATTCCCTCTACTTTTTTAAAAGTGATTTCTTCTTTTAGCGCCTTTTCGTATTCTTTGGAATTAATATATTTTTGCTTGAGCAAGTTTTGCAAAACTTCTTTTTGTCGTTTTAAAGATAGTTCCGGGCGAGAACCAAACGGAGAATATGTTGTTGGCGATTCAGGAAGACCAGCAAGAAGAGCACCCTCTGCGAGAGTTAAGTCTTTTGTAGATTTGCCAAAATATGTTTGGGACGCGGCCTCAATGCCCCAAGCTGTTCCTCCATACGGAACTTGGTTTAAATACATCTCAAGTATTTTTTCTTTTGAGTATATTGCTTCTGTTGCAAATGACAAAACAACTTCTTTTATTTTTCGAAGTATTGTCCGTTCGGGCGTTAAAAGACTATTTTTGACGAGTTGTTGAGTAATAGTTGATCCGCCTTGAACCTCGTTTCTAAAAACTATAGAGATTATTGAGCGAAGTATAGCTCTTAAATCTATCGCGCCGTGTTTATAAAAATCTTTATCCTCAATTGCAATAGTGGCATCTTTGACGTGTTTTGGAATCGAGGATAAAGGAATGAAGGCTTGATTTTTATCCGCATAAACAGAGTATAATAGCTCTTGATTTCTATCAAGAATCTGAGTAGCTTTAGAGGTGTTTTGAGTAGTTAAGTATGTTGGAAAAGGTAGATCTTTCAGTATAAATAGGTAAAACGCCAGGCAAAGAGCGGCAGTCGCTGCTGCAATTGGCAAAAAAAATTTGTTCTTTATGATTTTCTTAACTCTTATTTTCTTAGCAATCTTGTTTAGCAATTTAAATCTTTTTTTCTTTGAGGTATGCATACGAACGTATATGATAACATTATACCTTGTGATTGACAAGAAAGGTAAGATTTATAGTGGATCCTAATTGGGTTGATTTTATAATCTTAGCGGTTATTTTATATTACGCATACGATGGGTACTCAAGTGGATTTGTTTCAAGTTTACTAGGGCTTATAAGTTTTGTTGCATCTTTTGTTATTGGACTAAAATATTACGAAGCGTTTGGAGAAGTTTTTGTTAGAACTTTTTCTATTCCGCAAACCTTCTCAAACGCAATAGGTTTTTTTATTCTTTCGTTTTTAACGGAAATAACTATCGGGTTGGTTTTGCGAAAAATTCTTAGTAAAAAACTTATCAATCTCAATATTATAAATAGACTATTAGGAATTGTTCCCGGTGTTTTTTCGGGTTTGGTAATTTTGACTTTTTTATTAACTCTAATTATTAGTCTTCCTTTGTCGGCATTTCTTAAAAATTCTGTTTTGAAATCCTTTATAGGCCGGGAATTAGTAGGAAGGACTCAAGGGTTTGAAAAAGAGTTAAACAACATATTTGGAGGCGCAGTTAATGAAACGCTTAATTTTTTAACAGTTGATCCTAAGAGCAATGAAAGTGTTGCTCTTACATTCAAAGTAAGCGATTTTAGTGAAGATAGGAAAGCTGAGCAGGAAATGTTGGCTTTAGTTAATAAAGAACGATTAAAACAAGGAATAACAAGCGTTGTTTTTGATGAGCAGTTGGCGCAAGTAGGACGCGATCATTGCGAGGATATGCTTAAAAGAAGATATTTTTCTCATTATACACAGGAAGGTCTTTCTCCGTTTGATCGAATGATAAATGCCGGAATTTCATTTAATTTTGCAGGAGAAAATCTAGCTTTGGCTCCGGATGTTGAGCTTGCTATGCAGGGCTTAATGAATAGCCCGGGGCATAAAGAAAATATTTTATCCCCAAATTTTGGCAAGCTTGGGGTTGGAGTAATAGATGGGGGAATTTATGGTCAGATGTTCTGTCAGGAATTCACAGACTAAAACAAAACTTCGGGGTCTTGTTGCCTTAAGAAAAACTTAGTATACTAACATTATGATTCGTGTTGCGATTAATGGATACGGAAGAATTGGCAGAGTAGCGCATCGGGTAATATTGGAAAAACACTCGTCAGAGATTGAGGTAGTTGCAATAAATGCAGGCTCCTCAACAGATATTAAGGGTTGGATGTACCTTTTAAAATATGATACCTCATATGGCCCAATCATTAATCATGAAATAAAATCCGAAATCCGAAATCCGAAATCCGAAACAAATCCAAATGATCAAAATACTAATGTTCAAAACAGAGACGATTACATTGGCTCACTTATTATTGATGATAAAAAGATTCCGGTTTTTTCGCAGAAAGATCCAAGTCTTTTGCCTTGGAAAGATTTAAATGTTGATGTTGTAATTGAGTCAACAGGACATTTCTTAACAGAAGAAAAACTTAAAGCTCATCTTAGCGCAGGCGCTAAAAAAGTAGTGCTGTCCGCTCCTGCAAAAGGGGGAGAGATAGCTACTTATGTTCTTTCGGTTAATGACAAAAACTATAAAGGAGAATCTCTTATTAACAATGCGTCTTGTACAACAAATTGCATTGTTCCTGTAGCAAGAATTATGGTTGATCATTTTGGCGTTGAAAAAGCAATGATGACAACAATTCATGGATATACTTCAGACCAAAGACTTCAGGATGGGGGACACAAGGATTATAGACGTGCAAGAGCAGCCGGACAAAATATAATTCCAACTTCAACCGGCGCAACAATTGCTGCAAGCGAAGCAATTCCGGAGCTTAAAGGAATATTTAACGGGTTAGCAGTTAGAGTTCCAGTTGCTGTAGGATCTTTATCGGATTTCACATTTTTATTGAAAAAAGAAACAACAAAAGAAGAAATAAATGATGTTTTCAAAAAAGAAGCGGAAAATCCTCAATATAAAAACGTACTGGAAGTAACAGAAGACCCGATTGTTTCTTCAGATATAATCGGAAACGCTCATTCATCAGTTGTTGACCTATCACTTACCCAAGTTGTGGGGGGAAACATGGTCAAAGTGATTGCCTGGTATGACAACGAATACGGATACGCCAACCGTTTAGTAGAAGAGGTGTTGATGGTTGGTAATTGGATGACGGTAGATGGTAGAAAATAGAATGTAGATATTTGAAGGTAGAAGTTAGAAAGTAGATTTAGGAATTTCTACCATCTATCTTCAATCTTCAAAATACCATCTTCTACTCTCTATCTTCTATCGTCAAATTATTATGACTACTCCTGTTGACCTTCCAAACATTCGTAACATTACAGTCTCCGGCCGTATAGGTTCGGGTACTACAACTTTGGCTGTTGGTTTGGCAAAAGCATTGGGATGGAAGCTTTTGGAAGGCGGAGCTTTGTTTGAGAAAATCCACAACGATTTAAAAGTAAATGAAATCGCGGTAAATAACCGGCCGGATAACTTTGATTTGCAATATGAAGAAAAGATAAGAAATATCCTCATTCATGAAGATCACCAGATTATCCAAAGCCATCTGGCAGGCTTTGACGCTCAGGGCATAAAAGGTGTTTTTAAGATCTTAGTTTTATGCGCGGATGAAGAAGGAAATGACAAAACAGAGATTAGAATAGACAGATTAGTTAACAGACGGGGTGTTTCGATTGAAGAAGCAAAAGAAGATGTACTAATGAGAGAAAAACGAAATTTGGACAAATGGCGAAGGCTTTATGCAAATAATGATCCAACTTGGGTTTATTGGGATAAGAAATACTACGATTTGGTTATTAGCACTTACACGCATAATCAGGATGAAACCCTAAGGATAGCGCTTAAGAAAATTGGCCTTCAATAAGCTCTCCAGCTAAACTATTGCCATTTTCCGGTTTTGGTGCTAAAGTAGGGTTTTAGGATATGAGAGTGTCTAATGTCATGACAAGACATGTCGACTATGTTTCGCAGGACACAAACGTTAGGGACATATTTCGTCTAATTTTCGTAAAAGGTAGTAAAGGTATACCAGTTTGTAAAGGAAAAAAAGTTATAGGCTTTATTACAGAAAGCGACATCCTCAACAGACTTTATCCTTTAATGCAAGAATATATAGAGGACCCCATCAATTCTAGGGATATTAAAAAGACAATAAGGAAAATAGCTGAAGTTTTTGCTTTGACAGCAGATAAAGTAATGAGCAAAAATCTAAAAGTCGTAACTGCAGACACGCCACTTATCAAAGCACAATCTTTGATGCTTGTTGAGAGAGTCGGTAGGCTTCCTGTTGTTGACAAAAAAGGAAATTTAATCGGCATTATTTCGAAGAGCGATATTTTTAGAAATGTTGTTGGACAAAGCGCTCCGTTACAAGAGCAAGAAGAGTTTTATGATTGGTTAGCAAAGAGGTACGATACGCTTATTAACTGGCAAAAAAGACTTTCCCAAGAGATACCGGACCTTATAGCTTTATTTACAAAAGAAAAAGCAAAAAAAATACTTGATGTTGCTTCAAGCACCGGAGAGCATTCAATAGCACTTGCAAAAAGGGGCTTTGAAGTTTTCGGTATTGAATCAAGCAGTCTTATGGATAATATTGCTCGGTCTAAAAAGCATAAATTGCCAAAAAACAATCAGGATAAGCTACATCTTATTAAAGTTAGCTATAAAGATACGCTAAAAAAAATAAATGGTTCGTTTGACGCGGCAATTTTTTTAGGCAATACACTCCCTCATTTATTTTATACGAATAAGGATTTTTTAAAAAGCGCTGCGGAAGGTTTAAGAGAAGAGAATGCATTAATGGTTTTTCAAAACATCAATTTTCAAAAAACACTTGATGTTAGTCAGGGGATTAGGGATTTTACCATAAGGCCAACAGAGCCTAATTCTTATTACAAGGCCAATGCGTTTTTGGGATTTTACACGAAAGAAAAAAAAGATTTGGTTACATATACACGAGCAATCTTTTCCTTGACCAACAATGGAGTGTGGTCCCTGACTGCTATAAACAGTACGCCAATTATTGATTTAAGGCGTGAAGAAATGAAAAGAGAGCTAAAAAAACTTGAGTTTAAAGATATAACGTTCTATGGCAGCTCATTTAACGGCCCGCTTTTCCAGGAAAAATTTAATCCAACAGAGAGCGATTGGTTAAACGTGGTAGCGAAGCGGTAGTAAAAAAAACCGCCACTTGACAAACCATAGGGCGATGCCTTACACTTTTAATTGTGAAAAACCATAAGGTATCAAGTATAGATGATTTATTAAAAAAACTAACAGAAAAAAAGAAAAAGCTGGATGGTTTTAGGCCATTATCTTTTGCATTGGTTAATAACCTTGAGGAGTGGTTTAAGGTAGAGCTGACCTATACTTCAAATGCGATAGAGGGGAATACTTTAACAAGAAAGGAAACAGCTCTTGTGGTTGAGAAAGGTATAACGGTAAGAGGTAAGACCCTGCAAGAGCATTTGGAAGCAATAAACCACGCAGAAGCCATTGATTTTATAAAAGAGCTTGTTAGTAAAAAACGAAAAGATTTGACAAAACGTGAAGTTTTAGATATTCATGCTCTAATACTTAAAAAAATTGACGATGATAATGCGGGAAGATATAGAAACATAGAGGTAAGAATTAGCGGGTCAAATATTATATTACCCGATCCCATAAAAGTGCCAGAGCTTATGGAAGTTTTTTTTAACTGGCTTCATTCAAAAAACATGGAGCATCCTGCAAAAATAGCGGCTGATGCACATTTTAAGTTGGTTTCGGTACATCCGTTTTCTGATGGTAACGGTAGAACTGCACGGCTTCTCTTGAACTTACTTTTGATGCAAAAGGGCTATCCGCCAGCTCTTGTAAGAAAAGAGGACAGAGACCTCTACATAGACAGCATTGAAAAAGCTCAACTTAGTGAAGATTTTGACGATTATTACAAAGTCATCTACAGAGCCATTGACCGCTCGCTGGATATTTACGTTGACGCAGTACAAGGAAAAACATCTACAGCTGTTGTACAAAAGAGATTGATTAGGATAGGGGATCTGGCAAAAGAGACAGGGGCAACATTAAATGCGATACGGCACTGGACTGAAAAAGGATTGCTTGAAGTAGCAGAACGTACAGAGGCAGGTTATCAGTTGTTTGACCGTTCTATGATTGAAAGGGTAAAAGAAATAAAGCGATTGCAACAAGAGGAAAGGTTGAGTATTAAGGAAATTAGAAATAAGCTGGGAAAATAGGTATTGACAATTAGTCGATTTTTTAAAGATGAAAACAGAAACAGGGGGGAAGAAAATCATTATTAGCCCAAAAAAAGCCAAATCATGCAGTATGCGGGGAAACTGCATAAAAAATACAATAAGAAGAAAATAAACATAGATAGAGTTAGGGATGTAATTGTCTACTCCGACTTATGATGAAGAGTTCAAGAAAATAAAAGAAATTCAGTGTCAAACGCCCGATGAAGTGCTTAAAGAATGATTCCTACAACCAGGAAGAAACTATAAAAATGGCTTTTGAGAAAACAGAATACAAGTAATTAATTATTGCATTATTGATTTCTGCGGTTTCCATTTAAGATGGTATTTTGCTTTAACCCTCATCATGTAGTAGAATATGGCAACAAAATATG